>NZ_JBSHDN010000352.1:0-3685 GCF_053616335.1 Nocardiopsis sp. NPDC055824 | reverse complement strand
GTGCGTTCGCACGGCGGGGTCCTCGGCGTTCGCGGGGACCCTCGTGCGGGCGCCGCGCCGCCGGTCCGCGCGGTCAGGGCCGGAAGACCACCTTGACCATGCCTTCCGCCTTCTTCTGGAACGCCTCGTACGCGTGCGGCGCGTCGTCCAGGGGCAGGTGGTGGGTGGCGAAGTCCTCCACCCCCAGCACGTCGGCGTCGTCCAGGAGCGGGAGGATCTCGGGCGCCCAGTGGCGCACGTTCGCCTGCCCCATCCGCAGCTGGATCTGCTTGTCGAAGAGGGTCAGCATCGGCATCGGGTCGGCCATGCCCCCGTACACGCCGATCAGCGAGACCGTACCCCCGCGCCGTACCAGGTCGATGGCGGTGTGCAGGGCGGAGAGCCGGTCCACCCCCGCCGTCTCCATCAGCTTCGCGCCCGCGCTCTGGGGCAGGAAGGAGGCCACCCTCTGGGCGAACCTCGCGGTCCCGTGCCCGGACGCCTCCATGCCCACCGCGTCGACGACCGCGTCCGGCCCCTCGCCGCGGGTGCGCTCGCGGATCTCCCCGATCAGGTCGTCGGTGCCGACGGAGGAGTCGAACACCTCCACCCCCCGGGCGGCGGCGCGTGCGCGGCGCTCGGCCACCGGGTCCACGCCGAACACCTGTCCCGCCCCCAGGTGGCGGGCGACCCGGCAGCACATGTCGCCGATCGGCCCCAGCCCCAGGACCGCCACCGAGCCGCCCTGCGGCACGTCCGCGTAGCGGACGGCCTGCCAGGCCGTGGGCAGGACGTCGGACAGGAACACGTACCTGTCGTCGTCCCCCTGGGCGGGGACCGGGATGGCGTTGCTCTGCGCGCGGGGGACCCGCAGGTACTCGGCCTGCGCCCCGGGCACGGAACCGTACAGCGAGCTGTAGCCGTAGATCCGCGCGCCCATGCCCTGCTCCTCGACCCTGGTGTTCTCGCACTGGGTCTGGAGGCCGGTGCCGCACATGGAGCAGTGCCCGCAGGAGATCTGGAAGGGGACGACGACGCGGTCCCCCACCGACAGGGACGTGACCTGCGGCCCGACCTCCTCGACGACGCCCAGGGGTTCGTGGCCGAGCACGTCGCCCGGGTTCATGAAGGGGCCGAGCACCTCGTACAGGTGCAGGTCGGATCCGCACAGGCCCGAGCTGGTGACCCGGATGACGGCGTCACCGGGGTCCTCGATCCGCGGATCGGGGACGTTGACGGTGTTGACGTCCCTCGTGCCGTTCCACACGACTGCCTTCATGACTCCCCCTGGTGTCGCCTCCTGTGCGCCGGCGCCCGGGGCCCGTGCTGCCCCCGGGGGCGGCCGTGCCCGCCCACTACCCGTGGGCCCGCGCCGGAAAACGAGGGCGGACCGGAGGACACGGAAGTCTTCAGTACCCAAAGTATCCAATACCCATGGGTATGCTAACCTCGCTCCCATGGCCGACGACTCCGGGGGCCCGGTCCCCCGCACCCCCCGCGAAGAGGTACGGCGCCGCCTGCTGTCGGCCGCCGTGCGCGCGTTCGCCGAGCACGGCTACGCCGACAGCCGCCTGGAGGACATCGCGCACGCGGCGGGCTTCACCAAGGGGGCCGTCTACTCCAACTTCGGCGGCAAGCGCGACCTGTTCGGCGCGGTCCTGCGGGAGCGCTCCGACGCCGAGATCGACACCCTGCTCGCACGGATCGGCGAGTCCGCCGACCCCGCCGACGCCGTCGCGGACACCGTCCGCGGCGTGGCCCGGCGCATCACCGAGGACCCCGAGCGCGGCCGTCTGGGCCTGGAGTTCGCCGCCCGGGCGACCCGCGACGCGCAGACCCGCGACGTGGTCGGCCGGATGCGGCGCGCCCAGCGGGAGGCGGTCGCCGAGGCCGTCTCCCGGTTCGCCGCCCGGGGCGTGCCCCTGGGCGCCGACCCCGGCCTCACCGCCCTGATCCTGCACTGCCTGACCAACGGCCTGTCCATGGAGCACCTGGCCGACCCCGGGTCGGTCGACACGGAAACGATCGAGAGGGCGCTGGGCGCCGTCATCGCAGCCCTGGCCTCCGTGCCACCGCCCGACCGCGAGGAGCCGCAGTGAACACGAAACCGGCCGTCCTGGCCCCGGCGTGCGCCGCCGCGACCGTCCTGCTGCTGTCCGGATGCGCCTCCGCCGCGACGGTCGACGAGGCCGAGGCGCAGCACCGCAGCTTCTCACCGTCCTCCGACGTGCTCACCATCGCGGTCGGCCGGGGGGACCTGGAGGTCGTCCCCGCCGAGGTGGACGACATCCAGGTGACGCGGTGGGTGTCGGGCGGGGCGGTCGTCGGCCCGCCGCGCGCCACCTGGGAGCTGAACGGCGAGACCCTGTCGCTCCAGATCCACTGCGGCCCGAGGGCCGGCTGCGACGCCCGCTACGAGGTGACCGTCCCCGAGGGGACCTCGCTCACGGTGGAGGGCGGCAGCGGCGACACCACGGCCACCGGCTTCGCGGAGCCGCTGGAGATCGGCACCGACAACGGGCAGGTGACGGTGGAGAACGTGTCCGGCCCCCTCGTCCTGCGCAGCGGGAACGGCGGGCTGCGCGCCCGCGGGATCGTCTCGCCCACCCTGGAGGCGCACACGGAGAACGGATCGATCGACGTGTCCTTCGCCAGGGCGCCCGACGACGTCCGGGTGAGCACGGCGAACGGGTCCGCGACGGTGGAGCTGCCGGAGGCGGGGTACGACGTGTCGTCCTCCTCCGACAACGGCGAGGTGGTGACCGACGTGGAGGTGGTGCCCGGAAGCGGCCACGTGATCGCCGCCGAGACGGAGAACGGCGACATCCGCCTGGTCCCCGCACGCTGACGCGCCGTGCCCGGCGCCCGGCCCGGCGGGGCGTCCTCCCGCCGGGTCCGGCCCGTGGAACGGGAGGGGCGGACGCGTCCGGAGCGGGGTTTCCCGCATTTCACCTTGACCTGACGCGAGACTCCTATAGTCTCCGCCGGTGATCAACCGACTGAACGGGCACCATGAGGATGAATCGCGCCATTCTCGTGTTCCGGACGTGCGCGCGACAGTGTTCCCCTCCGAACGGACGGCGGACCGGGCACCGCTGGGGGAGGCGGTGGTGAACCGGTGGACCTGACCGTGGGGCACGCCCTCATCCACCCCCGCCACGGGCTGGTGACCATCACCGGCCGCTCGACCCGGACCACCCCCGCCGGCGACGTCGAGTTCCTGACCCTGACCGTGCGCGCCTCGGCGATGGACATCCAGATCCCGGTGGCCAACGTCGAACTGGTGGGACTGCGCAAGGTCGTCGACGACGAGGGACTGCAGACGATCCTCGACACCCTGAGCCGGCCGCCGACGGACGACCCGCCCAACTGGTCGCGCCGGTTCAAGAACTACGAGACCAAGCTGGGCAGCGGGGACCCGCGCCAGATCGCCGAACTGGTCCGCAGCATCAGCGACCGGCAGCGCGCCAGGAAGGTCTCCGCGGGAGAGAAGCGCCTCTTCCTGAGCGGCAGGGAGATGCTCGTCAACGAGCTCTCGCAGCACCCCGGCGTCGGCGATGTCGAGAAGGCCGAACGCCTGATCGAGGAGAAGCTCTCCTCGTAGCGCTCCGGCCCCGGGCACGGGCCACCGCGCGGTCGCCCGCGTCCGGGACGGCGGAGGGTCCGACCCGCGTCCGGGGGCGTCCCCCGGCGGACGCCCCCGGAC
>NZ_JBSHDN010000351.1:0-3696 GCF_053616335.1 Nocardiopsis sp. NPDC055824 | reverse complement strand
GGCCGGGGCCGCGGGAGGGGGCGGTGTCAGGGGCAGCAGGAGCAGCCGGGGGCGCATCCGCACCCGTCGGCCCCCTCGGTCCCGGCGTCGGCTGCGGCGGGCGCGGTGAGGGCGATCCCGGCCGGGGCGCAGCAGGCGTCCCCGCGCCAGGCCTCCCGCCCCTCCTTGACCGCCAGCACGGCGATGAGCAGCGCCACCACCGGGTCGGCCCAGGCCCACCCGAACAGGGCGTTGACGCCCAGTCCGACCAGGAGGGCGGCCGACAGGTAGGTGCACAGCAGCGTCTGCTTGGAGTCGGCCACCGCCGTGGCCGAGCCCAGCTCCCGGCCCGCGCGGCGCTGGGCCAGGGACAGGAACGGCATGATCGCCACCGACAGGGCGGCCAGCACGATCCCCACGGTGGAGGGGGCCGCCTCGGTCCCGCCGAGCAGGGAGCGCAGGGCCTCGACGGTGACGTAGGCGGCCAGGGCGAAGAAGGCCACCGCGATGACGCGCAGCGCCCGCTTCTCCCGCGCCTGGCGCACGCCGGGGTCGCGGGCGGAGAACTGCCAGGCGACCGCCAGTGCGGAGGAGACCTCGATGAGCGAGTCCAGGCCGAAGCCGATCAGGGCGGCGGAGGAGGCGAGGTTGCCCGCGGTGATGGCCACGACGGCCTCGACGAGGTTGTAGGCGATGGTCACGGCGACCAGCAGGCGCACCCGCCGGGTCAGGACGGCGCGGCGGTCCTCGCCCGGAGGCGCGGTGAGGGGGTGCACCATCAGCAGCAGCCCTTCTCGTCGGCGTCCACGCAGGCGGGGTCGGTCTGCACGGCCAGCACGGCCTGGCGCAGGTCGTCCAGGGCGTGTCCGAGGCGGGCGTCGGCCAGTTCGTAGCGCACCCGCCGCCCCACGGGCACGGCCACGACCAGGCCGCAGTCGCGCAGGCAGGCCAGGTGGTTGGACAGGCGGGTGCGGCTGATGCCGAGGGTCTCGGCCAGGTCGGCGGGGTGGGCTGGGCTCTCGCGCAGGGCCAGCAGGACCCGGCAGCGGAGGGGGTCGGCCAGGGCCCGGCCGAACCGGGCCAGGGCGTCGATGTCGGTGGCGAGGGAGATCATGCCCTGACGATACACAAAATCCTGGATTCAGGAAACCATGAATGCTGGCTTGTGCGCACACGCCGCCCTCCGGCCGGGACGGCCGCCCGCCCGCCCCGGCCGGAGGGCGGCGTGCCCGAGGGCCGCCGGATGCCGACAACGGCTGGGGCCCAGGGGATCCGGGCCCCCACCCCGGTCGCGGCCGCGCTCCTCCGCGCTCCGGCCCCGGCGGGACGGCCGGGGGCCCGTGGCCCCCGGGGCCGGAGCGGTCCGCGGCGTAACAGGAGGTCGAGCCGGGCGAGCGCGCCCCCGCGTGCGAGTAACCTCGCTCCGGGACTCTCCGGCATCGCCTTGATCTGGAACGACTCGACCGCCCAGCGCCGCAGGAACCGTGCGCGAGGGCGCCGACGCCGGACCGGATCTCGACCGGCCCTTCGGCCCGGACCCGTCGGAGAGCCCCACGGACCGGTGTGCGGCCTGAGCCGCAGACCTCGGCGTGCGCCGCCTCCCACAGGGACTCCCCTGCTGGTGAACGCCGCCGGTGATCGCGTTGCGGATTCTTCCGCGAAGCGGATCCGGATGGCACGGGTGCGGGGGCACACCCCCGCGCCGACACCTCGTCCTCGCATCCTCCCGCACGGCCCTGAAGCGATCCAGCGGCCGTGCACGTGTCAGGAGACTCCGGCAGTCCTTGCCGCTCCCACCCACCGACAGGAAGTTCACCGCTGTGAAACCCGCTCTTGGCACCAGAACAGACGAGGACCGCGGTCCGCTGCGGCACAGGGCCCTGTGCTCTGCGGCACCACCGCGCGTGGTGGCCGTCTCCAGAGAGGAGTCCACCCATGAATGACTCCACCACCGTCCGCGGCACCGTCGGAACGGTCTTCTGGGCCTCCCTCGCCCTCTCCTCGCTGTTCGTGGTCTGGGGCGTGGCCGCCCCTGACCACCAGATGGCCGTGATGAACTCCGCCCTGAACCGGATCACCTCCGGGTTCGGATGGGCCTACCTCCTGCTCCCCCTGCTGCTGCTGGCGCTCCTGGTCGGACTGGCCTTCAGCCGCTACGGACGCATCCGGCTGGGCGACGACGGGGACCGGCCCGAGTTCGCCACCCACACCTGGATCGCCATGATCCTGTGCGCGGTGATGGGCATCGGCCTGGTGTCCTACGGCATCGCCGAGCCGATCTCGCACTTCGCCGTCCCTCCCCACGACCTCGCCGAGCCCGGGACCCCCCAGGCGGCGGTCCTCGCGCTCCAGTACTCCTTCTACGACTGGGGACTGCACGCCTGGGCGATCTTCGCGGTCTTCGGACTGGCCCTGGGCTACTCGATGTACCGCAAGAAGCGCCCCGGGCTGGTCAGCGCCCTCTTCCGGCCGCTGCTGGGACGCCACGCCGACGGCCCCGCGGGCAAGGCCATCGACGTCTTCACGGTCTTCGCCACCCTGTTCGGGACCACGACCTCGCTCGGCCTGGGGGCCCTGCAGATCGACAACGGCCTGAACCGGCTCCTGGGAACGCCCACCGGCACCACCACCCAGGTGGTGATCGTGGTCGTCGTGACGGTCCTCTTCAGCCTCTCGGCCGCCTCCGGGGTCCAGCGCGGCATCCGCTACATCAGCGAGGTCAACCTGTCGGTCGCCGCGCTGCTGTTCGTGTTCGTGCTGTTCCTCGGCCCGACGGCGTTCCTGGTCTCCCTCTTCCTGGAGTCCCTCGGCCAGTACGGCGACGAGTTCCTCCTGATGAGCCTGCGGGGACCGGCGTTCGGCGACACCGCGTGGATGCAGGGCTGGACGTACTTCATGATGGCCTGGTGGGTGTCCTGGGGCGCCTTCGTCGGGGTGTTCCTGGCGCGCATCTCGCGCGGGCGCACCATCCGCCAGTTCGTCCTGGTCGTCCTCGGCATGCCCAGCCTGGCCTTCTTCGCCTGGTTCTCCGTCTTCGGCGGCTCGGCCATCGACCTGGACCTGAACCACGGGACCGACATCGCGGGCTCCACCGCGGCCGACCTCAACAGCGCCTTCTTCACCACGCTGGCCGAGTTCCCGCTGCCCGCCGTCACGGCGGCGATGGTGGTGGTCCTGGCGGTGCTCTTCTTCGTCTCGGGCGCCGACGCCAACACCTACGTGCTGGGCATGCTCACCACCCGCGGCTCCCTGCGCCCACCCGTGCCGATCCTGCTGCTGTGGGGCGCGATGACCGGGGCCCTGGCGATCATCCTCCTGTTCTCGGGAGGTCTCGCCGCGCTGCAGCAGACCGTCATCGTGGCGTCGGCCCCCTTCCTCGTCGTCATCGTGGGCGTGGTCGTGTGCTTCTGGCGCGACCTGCGGTCGGAGGACACGGGGGCGGCCGGCACGCCGCGGCAGCCGGCGCGCTCCGCCCCGGAGGAAACCGTGTGACCCTGCCGGAAGGCGCCCCCGCCACCGCGGCGTCCGCCCGGACCTGCACGGCCACGGGAAGGCGGTGGGAGCGGAGTCCCTGAGGACGGTCCCTCCCCTCCCACCCGCCGAGCGGGGCCGGGGGGGGCGGGGGGGGGGGCCCCCCCCCGGCGGGGAGGGGGGGGGGGCGGGGCCCCGCGCCCCCCGCCGCCCGGCCCGGGGGGCGGCCGGGGCCCGCGGGGCCGC
>NZ_JBSHDN010000350.1:0-3720 GCF_053616335.1 Nocardiopsis sp. NPDC055824 | reverse complement strand
GCCCGGCGCCGTCGTGGGCGGGGGGTGTCACTCCTCGGTCGGTTCCTGGGACTCCTCGCCCCGGGGCTCCTCCACGGGCGCGTCCTGCTCCGGCGCGGATCTGCGCGGTCTGCCCCGGCGGGGGATGACCCCGGCCTCCTTCGGCATCCGCCCCGCGTCGTCCAGCGCCCGGCGCAGGAGGAACTCGATCTGTGCGTTGGTGCTGCGCAGCTCCTGCCCGGCCCACCGCGCGAGCGCGTCGTGGACGGCGGGGTCGAGCCGCAGCAGCACCTTCTTGCGATCGGGCACGGCCGCCTCCCCCCGTTTTACTGGTACAGGGTCCCGGTGTTGACGACGGGGCTGGCGGGCCGGTCGGAGCACAGCACCACGAGCAGGTTGCTGACCATCGCGGCCTTGCGCTCCTCGTCGAGCTCGACCACGTTCTCCGCCGACAGGCGGGTGAGCGCGCGGTCCACCATGCCGACGGCCCCCTCGACGATCTCCTGACGGGCGGCGATCAGGGCGCTGGCCTGCTGGCGCTGGAGCATGGCCTGGGCGATCTCCGACGCGTAGGCCAGGTGGGTGAACCGGGACTCCACGATCTTGACGCCCGCGGCCTGGACCCGCTCGCCGACCTCCCTGGAGAGTTCCTCGGTGATGAGGTCGGCGCTGCCGCGCAGGGACCGGCTGGTGTCGGCGTCGTAGGAGTCGTAGGGGTAGTAGCCCGCGATGTGGCGGACCGCCGCCTCGGTCTGGATGGACACGAACTCGACGAAGTCGTCCACCTCGAAGGAGGCGCGGGCGGTGTCCTCGACCTGCCAGACGATGACGGCGGCGATCTCGATGGGGCTGCCGGAGGCGTCGTTGACCTTCATGACGGAGGTCTCGTGGTTGCGGATGCGGGTGGAGATCCCCTTGCGGAGCGTGAAGGGGTTGACCCAGCGCAGGCCGTCGGTGCGGACGCTGCCGACGTAGCGGCCGAACAGCTGGACGACCTGGGCCTCGTTGGGCGCGACCATCGTCAGCCCGAACGAGAGCCCCAGTCCGACCAGTCCGACGACGATGCCGACGCCGATCAGGAGGGGCGGCAGTCCGAGTATCGGGAGCAGGGCGGTGCCCACGCCGCCCAGGACCAGCACGAGGCTGATCACGGCGAACAGGATGCCGTCGTGGCTCTTCGCCGTGTGCTCCCTGTACTCGGGCGCCGGTGTGGTGGGCTGGCTGGTTTCGGCCATCGCTTCTTCCGTTCTCTTCAAGGTGATGACTCGAGCATAGCATTGTGATATCACTTTTAATAGCGAACGGCCCACAGGGCCCCGAAGAGAGGAGACGTGGAAGCGATGACCACAGACGCGCCGCGCCTGCGCCCGCCCCACCACCGCGTGGACCGACGGGCGATCCGGTGGTGGACGACACGGTCGCTGGCCGTGACCGTCGTCCTCACGGCGATCCCCCTCGTCCCCGCGATCATCTGGGAACCGCCGCGCGCCTGGTTCCTGCTCGCCACCGCCGTGGTCGGCGGGGTCGGACTCCTGATCACCGTCCTCATGCCGCAGTGGCGCTACCGCGTCCACCGGTGGGAGGTCACCGACACCGCCGTGTACACGTCCAGCGGATGGATCTGGCAGGAGTGGCGCGTGGCCCCGATGTCGCGCATCCAGACCGTCGACACCGCGCGGGGCCCGCTCCAGAGGATGTTCGGCCTGTCCAGCGTGACCGTGACCACCGCCTCGGCGGCGGGACCGATCGAGATCGCGGGCCTGGACCACGTCCGGGCCACCGAGGTCGCGGAGCAGCTCACCGAGACCACCCAGGCGACCCCGGGAGACGCGACATGAGCACCCCCGACGAGCACAGGCAGCCCCTGGGCGAGGGCGGACCGGCCCTCCCGAACGAGCCGGAGGGCCTCACGGCCGGCGGCTCCCCCCTCCCGCCGCCGGCCGGCGGCGCGGACGCCCACGACCCCGTCGGGGCGGACGGCCCGGAGGCGGGGAACACCCCCGGCGCGGGCACCGCTGCCACCGAGGACGATGGCTGGCGGCGGCTGCACCCGTTGAGCGTGTGGGCGAGCACCCTCGTGGCGGGCGCGTTCCTCGTTCCCGGGGCGATCGTCGCCACCGTGGTCCTGGTGATCGCGGGCCAGCCCCTGTGGGCCCTCGCCCCCGTTCCCGGCGCACTCGCCTTCCTCGCGCTCATGACGTACCTCGACCTGCTGCGGCTGCGGGCCACCCGCTACCGGGTCACCGTCGAGCGCATGGAGGTGCGGTCCGGGATCATCGCCAAGTCGTACCGCTCCATCCCGCGCGAGCGCGTGCGCAGCGTGGACGTCGCCGCCCCCCTCTACGCCCGGGTCTTCGGCCTGTGCTCGGTGACGGTCGGTACCGGCGAGCAGGTCGGCGCGGGGTCCGAGCAGCTCCAGCTGCTCTACGTCACCGCGGAGCAGGGCGAATGGCTGCGCCGCGAACTCCTCCACCGGGGCGCCTCCCGGACCGCCGGGGCCACCGCCGCCGGGGAGGACCCGGCCCCCGGCGACGACGGGGGGATCGAGGTCGAACTGGCCCGGCTGGACCGGCGCTGGTTCGCCTTCGCCCCCGTGACCACCGCCACGGTGGGCGTGGGCCTCGGTGTCATCGCCACGCTCCTGGGGGCGAACGCCCAGAGCAACGGCGCCCCGTGGCGGTGGATCTCCGACCGGGCGAACCTGCCCAGCGGCGAGGAGATGGCCTCCTTCGTCGTGGGCCAGATACTGCTCGTGGCGCCCCTGACCCTGCTCGGCCTGCTGGTCTCCGGCGTACTCGTCGTGACGGCCGTGGCGGTGGAGACCTGGTGGGACTACCGGCTCACGCGGGAGGCGGACGGCACCGTGCGCCTGCGCCGAGGCCTGCTCACCAGCGTGTCGCTGTCGGTGGAGGGGCGCCGTCTGAACGGCGTGACCCTGTACGAGCCGTTCCTGCTGAGGTCCGCGGGCGGCGCGGACGTGCGGGCGGTCGCGACCGGCCTGGGCGCGGCCGACGACCAGAAGGCCAGCGCCAAGAGCCGCCTGTCCCCGGCGATGCCCCGGGAGCTGGCGCGGGGGCTGGCCGCCGACCTGATGCGGACGCAGGACTCGCCCCTGGACGTGCCCCTGGCCCCCCACCCGCGGGCGGCGCTGCGCCGCCGGCTCACCCGCGCGGGGTACGCCACGGTGCTGGCCCTGGTGCTGGCAGGGGTCCTGGCCTGGCTCCACACGCTGGCGTCCGAGGCGTGGTGGGAGGCCGCGCACGAGGTCGAGGAGTACATCATGCCCGTTCCGCTGACGGTCCGGGCCGTGGAGTCCGCTCCGGGCTGGGGGTGGGCGGTGGTCGCCGTGCTGCTCGGCGCGGCGGCGTTCTGGTACGCGGTCGGCTCCTACCGGGGGCTCGGCCACGGGCTGCACCCGCGCTACCTGGTGGTCCGGCGGGGGATGGCGGTGCGCAGGACGGTGACCCTGGAGAGGGCCGCCGTGATCGGCTGGCGGATCACCAGGTCGCCGTTCCAGCGGCGGCTGGGCCTGGCGGACGTGGCGGCGACCACGGCCGCGGGCGAGGGGATGTACGCGGCGGCGGACGTGGGGCTGGGTGAAGGGCTGGCCTGGGCCGACGAGGCGGTGCCCGAACTGCTGGAGCCGTTCCTGGTGCGCGGCGGCGGGGGGCCGGCGGGCGGTCCCGGGGTCCCCGACCCGCGCTGAGGGCCGCGTCCCGGCCCCGGGCCCCTGGTGCGGGG
>NZ_JBSHDN010000349.1:0-3728 GCF_053616335.1 Nocardiopsis sp. NPDC055824 | reverse complement strand
CGGCCCCCGTCCCCCCTGGAGCACAGAAGGAAGAGCATGTTCGCCACTCTCACCGGGTTGGGCCTGGCCTCCGCGGCGGGGCTCAACGCCTACATCCCCCTCCTCGCGGTCGGCCTGCTCGCCCGCTTCACCGACCTCGTCCCGCTCGGCGACGCCTGGCTGTGGCTCGAACACCCCGTCACCCTCGTGACCCTCGGCGTGCTGCTGGTCGTGGAGTTCGCCGCCGACAAGTTCCCCGCCGTCGACAGCGTCAACGACGTCATCCAGACCGTGGTGCGGCCCACCTCGGGAGGCATCGTCTTCGGCGCGGGGGCCTCCACGGTCGAGCTGTCCGAGATCACCGGCGCCGCCTCCGGCGCCGTGGCGGAGGACGGGACCGGGGTCTCCTGGATCCCGGTGATCGCCGGCGTGGTGGTCGCCCTGCTCTTCCACGTCGCCAAGGCGATGGCGCGGGTCGTGACCAACGGCGTCTCGCTCGGCTGCTCGGCCCCCCTCGTCTCCCTCCTGGAGGACTTCGTCAGCCTGGTCACCTCGCTGCTCGCGATCTTGGTGCCGCTGCTCGTCCTCGTCCTCTTCCCCGTGATGGTCGTCGGCGGCGCCCTGCTGGTCCGGCGCGTGCGCCGGACCCGGGCGGAGCGGCGCGCGGCCCGCGTCCCGGAGGCCCCGGACCCCGGTCACCCGAGGTGAGGTGGCCGAAAACGCATTCACGAACCGGGGCGAGGGGCCGTAAAGTGCTGCCGATGACTGAAACGACCTTCGACCGAACCGGTATCACCCACATCGTCTGGGACTGGAACGGCACCCTCCTGGACGACAACCACGCCAACCTCGCTGCGGTGAACGCCGTCTGCGCGCGGTTCGGCCGCGAGCCCGTGGAGATGGACTACTGGCGTTCCGTCTTCCGGCGGCCCCTCATCCCCTGCTACGAGGACCTCCTCGGCCGACCCTTCGCCGACGGCGAGTGGGAGCACGCGGAGCGGCTCTACGACAGCAGCTACCTGGAGCACCTGCACACCTGCGAGCTGAGCGAGGGCGTCCCGGACGTGCTGCACCGGTGGTCCGGCGGCGGCGGCACGCAGTCCCTGCTCTCCATGGCCTCGCACGAGCACCTGGTGCCCCTGGTCACCGAGCGCGGGCTCACCTCCCACTTCACGCGGGTCGACGGCCGCAGGTTCGCCACCGAGCACGACTCCAAGGCCGAACACCTGGTGCGCCACCTCGACCACCAGGGCATCGACCCGGCCGGCGTCGTGCTGATCGGCGACATCGACGACGACGCGCGCGCCGCCCGCGAGGCGGGCGCCAGGTCCGTCCTGGTCGCCAGCGGGCTGATGGCGCGCGAGCGGCTGGAGGCCACGGGCTCCCCCGTGGTCGACTCCCCGGTGGCCGCCGTCGCGGCTCTGCTCGCCGCCTGACCCGCCGCGGCCGCAGACGTCCCGTGACCGGATCCCACGGGAGCGCGCGGCCCCTCGCGGGAGCCCGTCCCGAACGCGTTCCGGGCCGGGCCCGGCCGCGGCCGCCGCGCCGGTGACCTGCACCTACCACACGCCCCGGTCCTCCCTGTCGCGAGGCCGGGGCGTGGCGGCGGTGGTGGGGTGTTGTTAGATGGGTCTCACAGCAACACACAGCCACGCGATTGGGAAGGCGGGCCAATGACGGAGAGCAGAGTGCCCCGTGTGCTCTGGGAGCCCGACGAGGCGCGGACCGAGTCCTCGAACATCGTCGCGTTCGCCCGGTGGGCCTCGGAGAACAAGGGGGTCCGTGCGTTCGGCGGGGAGGCGGGCTCCCCGGCCGCGTCCTTCGACTACGACTCCCTCTGGCGCTGGTCGGTCACCGACGTCGACGGCTTCTGGGAAGCGGTCTGGGAGTACTACGGAGTCCGGTCCGAGACCCCCTACGAGCGGGTGCTGGCCGAACGCGCCATGCCCGGCGCCTCGTGGTTCCCGGGGGCGACCCTCAACTACGCCCGACACGTCTTCGAGGGCCGCGACGACGCCCGCGTCGCCATCCGGCACGCCACCGAGCTGCGCGGACTCGGCGAGTGGACCTGGGGCGAACTCCGCCGGCGCACCGCCGCCATCGCCGCCGGGCTGCGCGGACTGGGGGTCGGCCCGGGCGACCGCGTGGCCGCGTACCTGCCCAACCTCCCCGAGACGGTCGCCGCGTTCTACGCCGTCGCCTCCCTCGGCGCCGTGTGGTCCTCCTGCTCGCCGGACTTCGGGGTCCGCAGCGTCATCGACCGCTTCGCGCAGATCGAGCCGAAGGTCCTCCTCGCCGTCGACGGCTACCGCTACGGCGGCAAGGACTTCGACCGGCGCCCCGTGGTCGACGAGCTGCGCGCCGCACTGCCCACCGCCGAGCACACCGTCCTCCTCGACCACCTCGCCCCCGGCGCCCCCCTCGACGGCACCATGCCCTGGGGGCGGCTGGAGGAGTCCGGCGCCGGGGCCGAACTGGAGTTCACCCCGGTCCCCTTCGACCACCCCCTCTGGGTGCTCTACTCCTCCGGGACCACCGGGCTGCCCAAGGCCATCGTGCACGGACACGGCGGCATCCTCCTGGAACAGCTCAAGAACCTCCACCTCCACCTGGACGCCCGCGAGGACGACCGGGTCTTCTGGTTCACCACCACCGGCTGGATGATGTGGAACTTCCTGGTCAGCGTCCTGCTGACCCCGGCCTCCATCGTCCTGTACGACGGCAGCCCGGCGGCGCCCGACATGGGCGCGCTCTGGGACCTGGCCGCCGACGCCGGGGTGACCGTCTTCGGCACCAGCGCGGGCTTCCTGGCCTCCTCGATGAAGGAGGGCGTCCACCCCCGCGAGGGGCGCGACCTCTCCCGCCTCAAGGCCATCGGCTCCACCGGCTCCCCCCTCAGCCCCGAGGCGTTCTCCTGGGTCTACGACGAGTTCGGCGAAGACCTCTGGCTGTTCTCGACCTCCGGCGGCACCGACGTGTGCAGCTGCCTGGTCGGCGGGACGCCCACGCTGCCGGTCTACGAGGGCGAGATCCAGTCCCGGGCGCTCGGCATGGCGGTCGCCTCCTGGGACCCCGAGGGCAGGGAGCTCACCGGCGAGGTGGGCGAGCTCGTCGTCACGCAGCCCGCGCCGTCCATGCCCGTCTTCTTCTGGGGGGACGAGGACGGCGAACGCCTCCGCGACAGCTACTTCTCCGTCTACCCGGGGGTCTGGCGGCACGGCGACTGGATCGAGATCACCGACCGCGGCACGGCGATCATCTACGGCCGCTCGGACTCCACCATCAACCGCGGCGGCGTCCGCATGGGCACCAGCGAGATCTACCGCGCCGTCCTCGCCCTCGACGACGTCGTGGACGCCCTCGTGGTGGACGTGCCCCAGGAGGACGGCTCCTCCAGGATCGAGCTGTTCACCGTCCTGCGCGAGGGGGCCGACCTGGAGGGCGACCTGCCCGGGGAGATCGCACGGCGCATCCGCACCGACTGCTCGCCCCGCCACGTGCCCGACCGCGTGCGCGCCATCGCGGCAGTGCCCCGGACCCTGTCCGGGAAGGTGCTGGAGGTCCCGGTCAAGCGCATCCTCATGGGCGAGGACCCCGAGAAGGTCGCCAGCCGCGACTCCCTGGCCAACCCTGAGGCCCTGGACCGCTTCAGCGAACTGAAGGGCTGACCCGGGCCCTCCGCCCGCGCGGCCGGCCTGCCGGGGCGGATCACGCGGAACACGCGCGAGGGGCCGGGCCCGCCTCCGTGG
>NZ_JBSHDN010000348.1:0-3748 GCF_053616335.1 Nocardiopsis sp. NPDC055824 | reverse complement strand
GGGGTGGGGGGGGGGGGGGGGGGGCCCCCGCCCACAGACTTTTTTTGTGGGGCATCTTGTGGGTTGGTTTTTGGGGGGGGACCCCCGGGGGGGGGGCCCCCGGGGCGCCGCCCCGTCCGCCTTTCCCGCCCTCCTCGCGCAGGATTCCTCCGCGCGGCCCCGGAGCCCGCTCGGCACGCCGAGGGTAAGGACTGGGCCATGCCCGCCCCCCTGCGGTGTGTCCGCTCCCGTCGCGGGCCCTCGCGGCGGAGCATGGACGCAGTGCCCGTTCGCGCCCAGGGCGTCCAGGACAGGAAGGCGTCGCCATGCTCCACGTCCGTGCCGCCGGGACCCGCCCCCGCGGCGGACCGGTCCCGGATCCCACGACCCCGCCGGCCCCCGGCCCCTGAGGCGGCCGTGAGGAGGACTCCCTCGCCGCTGCGCGCCGGTCGGCGCCGGCTGGCGGTCGCGGCCGAGGACGCCCGGGAACGCGTGACCGTCCACTTCTGGTCGGTGGTCCAGGCCGTCGTGGCCGCGGTGGTGGCGTGGACCGTGGCCGGCGGCCTCGTCCAGGACCACGACCCCTTCTTCGCGCCGATCGCGGCGGTCATCGCGCTCAACACCTCGGGCGGGGAGCGGGGCGCCAACGCGGTCCGGCTGCTCACGGGGGTGGTGTTCGGCATCATCTCCGGCGAGGTCGCGATCGCCCTCACCGGGGGCGGCGGCTACGGCGCGCTCGCACTGGGCGTCGGCCTGGCGATGACGGCCGCCCTGGCGATCGGCGTCCAGCGGATCGTGATCGGCCAGGCGGCGGCCAGCGCGATCCTCACCGTGGTCTTCGCCGTGAACTTCGGGGGAGGGCACGCGGGGCTGGGCCGGCTCACCGACGCGCTCATCGGGGCCGGGGTGGCGCTCGTGTTCAGCCAGCTGCTGTTCCCCGCCAGGCTGGTCGCCATCCTGCGCCGGATCGAGGCGGACGCGCTGACCGAGATGGCCCACATGCTCGACGTCTCCGGCCGCGCGCTGCGGCGGGACGACGAATCCTCCAGCCAGGAGATGGTCACGTGGCTGGGAGACCTGAGCAGGCCGATGGCGGAGCTCAGCCGCGCCAGGGAGAACAGCCGCCACACGGTCCGCCTCTCCACCATCCGGTGGGGCGACCCGGCGCCGGTCCTCGCCGAGGACGAGGTGATCGACCGCCTCATCCTGCTCGGGGAGAGCTGCCTGTTCCTCGCGAGGACCACCGCGGCCATGAGCGAGGACGAGCGCCACGAGCTCGCGCCCGTCGTCAGCCGCATGGCCTCGGTGCTGTACACGCTCGCCGACGACCTCAGCAGCCGCCGGGCGCGCCAGGAGGCGGTGGAGGGGGCCCTCCGGTCCGCCCGGAGGTTCGACGCGCAGGACACGGGCGGCGACCCCGTGACCACCGCCACACACCTGGCGGTCGAGATGGTCGCCACCGACATCATGGTGTTCGCCGGGATCAGGTTCGAGGAGGCCGAGGAGGCGTTGCGGGAGGACGAGGCCGACCTGGAGGTCCCGCATCCCCCGGGGGTCCCGTGGCTGCCGTGGCTGCCGTGGCGTCCGCCCGTGGACAGGTACCGGCACCGCTGGTACTCGTGGCGCCGGCGGCGCCGCTGACCTCCCGGGCGAAGCCTCCACCGTGGCAATAACGCGGACATGAGTCCCCCAACCCGGCTTTCCGGCCGCGGGGCGGGGGCAGTACCCGAGGGCGGGCGCGTGCCGCGCCGTACGCACGACGACAGCGGGGGACTCATGCGGGCTCTGATGGTGACGCCGATGACGGCCGGGTCGGTGACGGTGGACGAGGTCGACCCGCCGGTGCCGGAGGAGGGGGAACTCCTCGTCGACGGCGTGGCGCTGGGAATCTGCGGGACCGACAAGGAGATCGTCGACGGCGAGTACGGCACCGCCCCGCCCGGCCACGACCGCCTCGTCCTGGGGCACGAGTCCCTCGGCCGGGTGCGCGAGGCGCCGCCCGGGTCCGGATTCGCCCCGGGCGACCTGGTGGTCGGCATCGTCCGCAGGCCCGACCCCGTCCCCTGCGGGCCGTGCGCGCACGGGGAGTTCGACATGTGCCGCAACGGCGGGTTCACGGAGCGCGGCATCAAGGAGATCCACGGCTACGGCTCGGAGCAGTGGACCGTCCCGGCCGACTACGCGGTCCGGCTCGACCCGGCGCTGGAGGAGGTCGGCGTCCTGATGGAGCCGACCACGATCGTGGCGAAGGCGTGGGAGCACGTGGAGAGCATCGGACGGCGGGCCTGGTTCGAGCCGCGCACCGCGCTCGTCACCGGCGCCGGGCCCATCGGACTCCTGGCGGCCCTGATCGGGGTCCGGCGCGGCCTCGACGTGCACGTCCTCGACAGGGTCGGGAGCGGCCCCAAGCCGGACCTGGTCGCCGCGCTGGGGGCGACCTACCACACGGGGGGCGTCGCGGAGATCGCCCAGGAGTTCGCGCTCGACGTGATCATCGAGACCACCGGCGCGGAAGCCCTCGTCCTCGACACGGCGGTCCACAACGCCGCCGACGGGATCGTCTGCTACGTCGGCCTCAGCGCCGGCCGCGCCCGCGTCGAGGTGAGCCCCGGCCGCCTGAGCCGGAGGCTGGTCCTGGACAACGACGTGCTCTTCGGCTCGGTCAACGCGAACCGCCGCCACTACGAGCTGGCGGCGCGGCACCTGGCCGCGGCCGACCGGGACTGGCTGCGGGGGCTCATCACCCGCCGGCTCCCGCTCGACCTGGCCCCCCGGGTGTTCGCGGAGCCCGCCGGCGACCAGGTGAAGGTGGTCATCGACCTCTGACCCCGCGCCGGGGCGGGCGCGGACCCGCCCCTCGTCCGCGATCTCGTACTCGTGGCGGGGCTCGGCGCCTCGGGGTCACGTGGTGGCGGCGACGGGGAGCTAGTCGAGCGCCTCGGCCGGGGCGGCCCGCCCCGGGGACCGACGGGGGCGGCCGTCGAGCCCGGCGGCCACCCCGTCCCACCCTGTCCCGCGACCACTCACGGCGTACGGGCAGCGCTTCCGGCCGGCCCGCTAGCCGGGGTAGGGGCGGCGCTCGCGGGCCTCGCGCAGGGCCTGCGCCCACCAGGCCAGCTGGCCCAGCATCCGCTCCACGGCCGCCTCCGCGCCGGACATGTCCACGGCGGGCTCGCCGTCGTCGCCGAACATCGACTGCGCGTTGTGCAGGCTGACGGTGTCCCGGATGGTCGCGGTGTGCAGCTCCGAGAAGACCGAGCGCAGCTGCTCGATCGCCCGCAGGCCGCCGGACATCCCGCCGTAGGAGACGAACCCCACGGCCTTGGCGAACCACTCCCGGCGCGCGGAGTCGATCGCGCTCTTGAGCCCGCCGGGGTAGCCGTGGTTGTACTCCGGTGTGACGACCACGAACCCGTCGGCGGCGTCGACGACCTCCGCCGCATGGGGCGCCATCGGGCCGCCGTGGCCGTCCTCGGGGCCGATGCCGTCCACGTCCAGGAAATCGAACCGCAGGCGGGGGTCGGGGTGCTTCGCCGTGCGCTCCACGAACCACCGCGAGACGGCGGGGCCGGTGCGGCCCCTGCTGTTGCCAGCGAGGATGACCGCGATCCGAAGGTTTTCCATGTGGTCCTCGTCGTCTTCGTGCCTGACGGCCCTGGGCACGCGGGGACCGGCGGCCCCACGGGGATTCGGGCGGAACGGCGTCCGTTCTCTTCCGGGTGACGGGACAACGTTAGGACCTGAACCGCGATTCAGGTCAAATCAGGCG
>NZ_JBSHDN010000347.1:0-3765 GCF_053616335.1 Nocardiopsis sp. NPDC055824 | reverse complement strand
CCGCCGCGCGCGGTCAGCCGCCGCTGCCGTCCTTCGCGCCGGTCCCCTCCCCGGGGTCCTCGCCGTCGGCGGTCCCGGACGGCGCAGGGGACGCTGCCGCCGCGGCGCTCCCGCCGCCGGGCTTGCGCGGTGCGGCGGCGCCGCTCCGCGCGGCCTCGGTCCCGCGGCGCCCGCCCGAGGCCTTGCGCCCGGGGGCCGCGCCGCGCCGGCGCGAGCGGTACCACCACAGCGGCCCGGCGCCGAGCACCGCGGCCGCGACCAGGAACGGCAGCAGCCAGCCCGCGACCACGGCGACGCCCCCTCCGAGGGCCACCAGCGCGCGCCAACCGCGCTCCAGGCCGCCGAGGAAGCCGATGCCCTCCTCCGACGGCTCCTCCAGGTAGGTCTCCGGCGGGGTCAGCCGCAGGTGCACCGTCGAGTACGCGGTCTGGTTCGTCAGTGTCTCCAGGCGCGCCTGGAAGGCCTCCAGCTCCGACTGCCGCGTCTGGATCTCGCTCTCCACCCGCAGCAGGTCGTCGACGTCACGGGCCTCCTCCAGGTAGCCGCGCAGCGTCTCCAGCGAGGCCTCGGAGGACGCGATGCGGCTCTCGACGTCCGCCACCTCCTCGGTGACGTCCTCCACGGACCGCTCCAGGTTGGAGCGGTCGCCCAGCTCGCCCAGGGCCTCCAGGGCCCCCTCGTAGCCGTCGTTGGGCACGCGCAGGGTCAGGTTGCCCTCGGGGGTGCCGCCGGCGGGCGTGGAGAGGCTCTCCGAGGCGATGTAGCCGCCCGCCCCGATCGTGAGCTCCTTGGCGAGCTCGGAGGCCTCCGACACGTCGTCCACCCGGACGGTCAGGTCCGCGGTGTGGACGAGGTCGCGCTCGCCGACCTCGACGTCGGCTCCGACCGAGGAGGAGGGGGCGTCCTCCTGCTCGACGCCCCCGCCCCCGTCGTCGGCGCCCACGGCGCGCTCCCCGGCCGCGGCGGGACCCCCCTCGGAGCCCCCGCCCGCGAAGCTGCCGGAGCTGCCGGAGCTGCTGAGCCCACCGGCCCCGCAGGCCGTGAGGAGCAGGGCCGCGAGGCCCACGGAGAACGCTGCCCCGGCGACACGCCGCGCCGGGGGGACCGCTGAAGTAGCCATGAACGTTCGACGCGCCCGGCTCCGCGCCCGGTTGCGGGCCTTCGGTAACGACCCCGCAACAGGGCCGCCGGGACGGGCGGGACCGGGGGGTACGGCGGGGCCCGGCCGGAATCCGTGGGAGGAGGGGCGCCGGAGCGCTCCGCGCCTCGCCGCCGGAAGGGGGCGCCCCCGCCGCCGCACCGTCCCGGCCCCCGTGGCCCGCTCCCCGGCGCCGGAGGGGGACCGAGGCCACCGGGTGCCAGGAGGTATGGCGGATCACTGTGACCCGCGACATCTGGGAAGCTGGTGACATGCCTGAAGCACCGCACGTCGTCGTGGTCGGCGGAGGGGTCTCCGGACTCACCGCCGCGCACCGCCTCCGTGGTCTCGGCGCCGCCGTCACGGTGGTCGAGTCCGCCGACCGCCCCGGGGGGAAGCTGCGCGCGTCCCCGGTGGCGGGGGTGCCCATGGACGCGGGCGCCGAGGCGGTCCTCGCCCGCCGCCCCGAGGCCGTCGACCTGTTCTCGGAGCTCGGGCTGGAGGACCGGGTCGTGCACCCCGGGCCGGGCGCCGCCGCCGTCTACAGCCGGGGCCGCGTGCGCCCCCTGCCCCGGGGCCAGCTCATGGGGGTGCCGGGGGACCTGCGCGCCCTCGCCCGCAGCGGCGTGCTGTCGTGGCCGGGCACCGTGCGTGCCGGGCTCGACCTGGTCCGGCCGCGCACGCCCGTCCGCGGCGACGTGTCCGTCGCCGCCTACGTCGGCGCCCGCATGGGCCCCGAGGTCGTCGACCGCCTCGTCGAACCCCTCCTGGGCGGTGTGTACGCGGGCCGCGCCGACCTCCTCTCCCTGGACTCGACCCTGCCCCAGATCGCGCCGATGGCGCGCGGCGACCGCTCCCTGATGAGGGCGGTGCACACCAGCCTCCGGGGCCGGGGCGCCGCGCCCACCAGGCCGGGACCGGTGTTCGCCTCCCTGCGCGGAGGCGTCGCGGAGCTCGTCGCCGCGCTCGCCGAGCGCCACGCCGCGGACCTGAGGACCGGGACCCGCGCCGCCTCCCTCGAACGCCTCCCCGAGGGCTGGAGGGTGCACCTGGACGGCGGCGAGCCGGTCGCCTGCGACGCCGTCCTCCTGGCGTGCCCCGCCCCGGAGGCCTCCCGCCTGCTCACCGGGCACGCGCCCGGGGCCGCACGCGACCTGGGCGGGGTGCGGTACGCCAGCATGGCGCTCGTGACGCTCGTCCTGCCCGCCGCCGCCTTCCCGCGGCCCCTGACCGGGACCGGGTTCCTGGTCCCGGCGGGGGAGGGGCTCACCGTCAAGGCCGCCACGTTCTCCAGCAACAAGTGGCCCTGGCTCGCCGAGGCGCTGGCCGAGGCCAACCCCGGCGAGGACCTGGTGGCCGTGCGCTGCTCGATCGGCCGGTTCGGCGACGACGCCGTGCTGGAGCGCTCCGACGGGGAACTGGAGGCGGCGGCGCGCGCGGACCTCGCACGGGTCACCGGCATGGCCGGCCGTCCCGTGGACAGCCGGGTCACCCGGTGGAACGGCGGGCTGCCCCAGTACTCCGTCGGCCACGCCGACCTCGTCGAGCGCCTCCGCGCCGACGTGCACCGCGTCCCGGGGCTGGGGGTGTGCGGCGCGGTCTACGGAGGCGTCGGCATCCCCGCCTGCATCGCTGACGCCGACCGGCAGGCCGAACGCCTGGTCGGCGCACTCTCGACCCACGGCCGCAGCGGCGGCGGACACGCCGCCGGAACGAACCAGCAAGGAGTCAACCCGTGACGGGCCAGCAGAACGAAGCCGTCGGCCAGGACGGCACCGACCTCAACAAGCTCATCCGCTACACCATGTGGTCGGTCTTCAAGGTCGACCGCCTCGACGGCGTCGACCGGGGCGCGGCCGCCGACGAGCTGCGCACGCTCCTGGACAAGGCGGCCGAGAGCGGCGTGACCACCCGGGGCGCCTACGACGTGCAGGGCTTCCGGGCCGACGCCGACATCATGTTCTGGTGGGTGGCGGACACCCCCGAGCAGCTCCAGGAGGTCTACACGGCGTTCCGCCGCACGGAGGTCGGCCGCGCCTCGAGCCCCGTGTGGTCGGTCATGGGCCTCCACCGCCCGGCCGAGTTCAACCGGGGCCACGTCCCGGCCTTCCTCGCCGGGGAGGAGCCGCGCGACAACATCTGCGTCTACCCGTTCGTGCGCTCCTACGAGTGGTACCTGCTGCCGGACGACGAGCGCCGCGCGATGCTCGCCGAGCACGGTCGCATGGCCGCCCCCTACCCGGACGTGCGCGCCAACACGGTGTCCTCGTTCGGCCTCAACGACTACGAGTGGCTGCTCGCCTTCGAGGCCGACGAGCTGTACCGCATCGTGGACCTGATGCGCCACCTGCGCGGCGCCAAGGCGCGCCTGCACACCCGCGAGGAGCTGCCGTTCTACACCGGCCGCCGCAAGGGCGTCGCGGAACTGGTCGACGCCCTGCCCTAGGTCCACCGGGCGGAGGGGCCGGTGACGCCCACTCCGCGCGACACGGGCGGAGTGGCCTGCCGGCGGCCGGGCCCCGGCCGTCGCAGGCGCGATGGATTTTGGTGGTCAGTCCGCCTCGGGGACGTCCGAGGGGGTGATCACATTCGTCGTCCCCTTGCCCCACCCCTTTTTGCGGGCGCAC
>NZ_JBSHDN010000346.1:0-3792 GCF_053616335.1 Nocardiopsis sp. NPDC055824 | reverse complement strand
GCCCGGCGGCCGGCACAGGGTCGGGGGTCATACCGCGCACGACTCCTGGGCGATCTCACGCACGAAGTTGTAGTCGGCGTCGATGGCCGCGGCGTCGGGGATGTCCTGGAGGTCCTCGAACAGCTCGGGGTTCTCCTCCATGACCGACACGATCGGGCCGGGCTCGAAGTAGTCGTTGATGTCGAAGTCGAAGTCGATCTCGCCCTGGTTGGCGAGCAGCTGCCCGACCGTGTCCAGCGCCAGGTAGTTGCAGGCGGAGAAGCGGGGGTCGAGCTGCGCCACGTTGTACTGCATGGCCTCCTGGGCGACCTCGGGGTCGGTGCCGGTGAGCCACTGGACGGCCGAGGAGGCGGCCTCCTCGGGGTTCTCGCGGATCCACTGGTCGGAGGCGGCCCGTGCGGCGAGGAACTCCTCGACGGCCTCGGGGTTCTCCTCCAGGAAGGTCGGCGTGGTGACGATGTAGCCGATGAAGGGGATGTAGCCGCCGCCCCTCAGGACGATCTCCGAGCCCTCGACCTGCTCGGTGATGGTGATCGGCCACGGGTCCCAGATGACGGCCGCGTCGATGCCGCCGGTCTCCAGGGCCACCGCCATGTCCGGCGGGGCGGTGTTGACGAGCTCCACGTCGTCCGTGTCGATGCGGAGGTCCTCCAGCAGCCCGAGCAGGTAGAGGTGGTTGATGGAGCCGATCGAGACGCCGATCGACTTGCCCTCCAGCGTGGACAGGTCCTCGCCGTCGATCTCGGAGCCCTCGGCCGCGACGATGGCCGCGGTCTCGTCGATGCTGCGCTGGGTGGCCGAGCCGGTGTAGTTGCCGACCAGGCTCAGCTCGGCGCCCTCCTGCGCGGCCGCGATGGCCGGGGTGCCGACCTGGATGATGTCGACGTCGCCCGCCTCCAGGGCGTTGATCGCGTCGACGCCCGTGGGGAAGGGCTCGGCGAGGGTGACGTCGAGGTCGCGCTCCTCGAAGAGGCCCCGCTCGGTGCCGATCGGCAGGCCGATCTGGTCGATCGCGGAGACGTAGCCGGCGTTGATGCTCGTCAGCGAGCCCGAGCCCGCGTCGGCGCCCTCGACGTCGTCGTCGACGGTCGAGCCCCCGGTACAGGCGGTGAGCAGAAGCACCGACGAACATGTCGCGGCGAGGGACAGCTGGGAAAGTCGAGGCATGGACTTCTTCCGATCACACAGGGTGGCACCCCCGCGAACCCCGGCTCACCCCGACCCACCAGGGGAGATCGGGGAATGGCTGTCGCCTGTCACGAACGGGGGTAGCGGAGAGTGAAAAAGGGGGAGCTCGGAAGGGGATGACGGTTCGCGCCGGTCTGAATCCCCTCCGCCGTTTCGCGTGGTTGACGCTACTATCCGCGCCACCCTGGCGTTAAGTCCTATTCCCTGATGACGGTATTCGAGAAGTGAATACTGTGTCGGATGAACGCTTCCGTGGCGAGATGACTCTGATGGTGCCTGTGGGACTCGGCTGTTCGGTGATGGTCCGCAGGACGCTGCGGGCGGCCGGGGTGAGGGGGCGCGTCGAGTCCCAGCACACGGCGACCCGCCGCTCGGGGGGCCCTTCGAGCCGCCTGATCCGGACCCCGCTGGTGTCCGCGATCGACGCCGCCAGCCAGTTCGTGACGCCGACGCCGATGCCCTCGGCGACCATCGACACGAGCGTCTGCGGCTGGTTGGTGGCCTGGATCGGGTCGATCTGCAGCCCCCGCTCCTGGAACACCCGGTAGGACTCGAACTCCGAGGTCTCCGGGGCGTCGAGACGTCCGATGGACACGATGGGGTGCTCCGCGACGGCGTCGACGGGCACGGGGTCGGGCACGTCCCCGAGGGGGTGGCCCTCCGCGTGCAGGACCACGAGCGGCTCGGACCACAGGGGCAGGCTGGTGACCGAGGGGGACGTGGGCCGGGGCGACATCGGCCGCAGGTAGAGGTCGATCCCCCCGGACGCGAGGGCCTCGTCGAGTTCGAGGGTGGAGCGCTCCACGAGGACGACCTTGACGTCGGGGTCCTCGGCGATGAGGTTCTTGAGGAGGCCGGGGACGAACGCTGCGCTGGCGCTCGGGTAGGAGCCGAGGGAGACGATGCCGCGCGTGCCTCCGCGCCAGGGGGCCATGGCGGACTCGGCCGCCTCCAGCGCGCGGAGCACGTTGCGGGCCTGGACGGCGAGGGCGTCACCCGCCTCCGTGAGGCGGACCGGGCGCTTCTTGCGGTCGAAGAGGGGCTGGCCGATCTCGCGTTCGAGCGCGGCCACGTGCTGGCTCACGCGCGGCTGGGACCTGCGGGTGGACTCGGCCGCGGCGACGAAGCTCCCGGTGTCGATGACGGCCAGGAAGGAGACGAACCACTCCAGGCGGATGTCCGCGTCGAGCATGGACGGGTCTCACTCTCGAAGATGTTCGGACGGGCGGGGGAACCCGCCCCGGACCGGGTCGGCGGGCGTCGCGTCCGGGAGGTCCGGACCGGGGAAAGGAACGGCGGGAAAACGGATACGTCGAGATCAGGGGCTTGGAAAAGGGGGGTGGGGGAGTTCTGGAAGGGGGGTCGGGGTGCGGGGGAAAACCGGCTCGGGGAGTTCGGGGGCCAGGGCCTCCGAGAGGTTTCGCATGGAACGGGCGTGACACACGTTATAACCACCGGAACCAGAAAGAGTTCACCGTTTCGCCACATAAGTACATAAAACGGACCCAACGGTGCCGACTATCCAGGATCCTGATCCCGGTATGCCGAAAACACACGCGGAATCCGCCGCCGGGGACCCGCGCCGGACCGTCCGCCGCCCCCGCTCCGGGGACCGGGCGGGGCGGGGCGCCAGGGGTCCCGGGGACGGGCCGCCGCCGTGTGCGGCCGGCGCCCGGGAAGGACGGGGCGCGGGCGGGACGGGGGCCGGGCGGGACGGGGGCCGGGACGGGGCGCGGCGGTGTCCGATCGATGGGGGGACGCGGAACTTGCTAGGTTTCCGTGTGTCCCCCGTCGGCGCCACTCCCGTCCGCCCGGCGCTCCCCGAACCGAAAGCCACCCATGCGACTGATCCCGTCCTCCCCCCTGTCGTGCCTGGGCACGGCCGCCGTCGCCGTCGTCGTCGGCGGATTCGTCCTCGTCGGCTGTGACGTGGTCGACACCGACGAGTTCGACATGGACTTCAGCTTCTTCTCCGCAGACGGCGAGGAGTCACCGGACGAGGACCCGAGCGCCGAGCCCGGCGCCGAGGAGGGGGAGGAAGAGGAGACGGAGCAGGAGGCCTCGTCCTACGGGCTCCCCGATTCCTGCGCCGCGGCCGGGGCCGCCGAGGTCGTCGGCGACCTGGCCCCGGGACCCGTCCTCGCCGAGGACGCCGGCCCGGTGGAGGGGATCGACGGCGCCGAGCAGGTGGTGTGCTCCTTCAGCGACGGGAGCGGCACCGCGGGCGCCCCCTCCCTCACCCTGGTCTTCACGTCCGGCGCCGACCCCAGCGCCAACCCGGACGTCGTCCAGGTGCCCGGCGCCGAGGAGGAGATGAACTGGGAGGTGGACATCGACGTGGACGTGGACACCTACCACACCGACGAGTCCGACTCCCTGGGCGGCGACCTGGAGTACGTGGGGACCGTGGACGGTTCGAGCCGCAACCTGTACCTGTCCCTGCCGGGCGACCTGTACGTGACCGTGATCGCCTACGGCGAGGAGGTCCCCCGCGAGGACCTGGAGCGGATCGTCATGCAGGCCGCCGAGCGCGTCCGCGGCTGACCGCGCGCGGGGCCGGGCTCCGGACGCCGCACACACGACGAGGGGCCGTCAGCGTCGCGC
>NZ_JBSHDN010000345.1:0-3840 GCF_053616335.1 Nocardiopsis sp. NPDC055824 | reverse complement strand
CCCCCACGCCTGACAACGGGTCCGCCGCCGACCGGCGGCGGACCCGGACCCTCCACCCCACCCACCCGAGGCGGAAAGGCCGCGGCTCGCAGTCCGGGCCCAGGTACGCGATGACGAACAAGACCGACTTCAAGAAGACCCTCGACGCCTACCGGGCGCCACGGGGCCGGTTCCGGATCGCCGAGATACCGGACCTGCACTACCTGATGATCGACGGCCGCGGGGACCCGAACACCTCACCGGCCTTCGCCGAGGCGGTCGGGGCGCTCTACCCGGTGGCCTACAAGCTGAAGTTCGCCAGCAAGCGGGAGCTCGGGCGCGACTACGTCGTCATGCCCCTGGAGGGCCTGTGGTGGGCCGAGGACATGGACGCCTTCACGGCGGCCCGCGACAAGTCCCGGTGGGACTGGACCATGATGATCATGGTCCCGGACTGGACCGACCAGGACATGTTCGCCTCCGCCGTCGAGCGTGCGGCGGCCGGGAACAGGCCGGCGCGCCTGGGCGACGTCCGCCTGGAGCGGCTGTCGGAGGGCCGGTGCGTGCAGACGCTGCACGTCGGCCCGTTCGACGGGGAGGCCGGGGTCCTGGCACGGATGCACCACGAGTTCATCCCCGACCACGGGCTGCGCATGACCGGAAAACACCACGAGATCTACCTCGGCGACTTGCGCAGGGTCGCACCGGAGAGGATGCGCACCATCCTCCGGCAACCGGTCGAGGCCGCGGACGCGGGCGGGTAGCGGCACGCCGGGCGGGTACGGGAGACGGTGCCGCGCCCGCCCGGTCCGGAGCGCCCGGGCCGGTCCACGCGCGGGTTCTCGGCGGAGGCGTTCGGCCCGCCGCCCCGCGGAAAACCCTTTCTGTTGCGCGCCGGCGCGGCGCTAACATGCACAACCGCCTGTTCTCTCATCCAGGGGAGCCATGGAACACGACTGGCAGGTCTGTGCCGACAACGCCGTCACCTGGGCACGACAGCATCTCGGATCGACCGCTTACACCTCGCGCTGCCTCGCCTTCGTGGAGGACGCCTACGAACGGTCCAACCACGTGGAGATCTTCGGTGGCGACTTCGCCGGTGAGTCCGCCCGGATCTATGCGGCGCGGGAGAATACCGGAGTTCCTCCGACCGGCGCCTTCGCCTTCTACGACAGCACAGGGGAGTTGTTCGGCCGCCGACAGGACTGGGGCCACGTGGGGCTGTGCGTCGGGGACGGCCGGGTCGTGCACGCCTGGGACCGGGTCAGGATCGACCACTATCTCGACATCCCGGACCTGGCGGCGCCTCCGGGCTGGGATCCCCCGCGCTGGGTCGGATGGACACCGGTCCAGCGCATCTTCCGGGGATGTAGGCCCAAGGACTGGGAGGCCGTCGGCGACGCGTCCGCAGCCGCGCAGCGCATGCAGGCGACCAGGTTCGGTGAGGGGCCGGGGCCGGCCTGACACCCGTGTGGGGCCCGGGCCGAGGCGCGACGGACCGGCCCGACACCGCCGCCTTGGGCGGCCGCGCACGCCGCACCGCCGCCGACCTGGCCCGCCGGGCCCTTACCGGCGGCCCCGCTCCCCCCTATGCTGCCGGGCATGGCAACACACGAGCGGGAGATCACCGCCCCTGTCGACCTGTGCGCGCCCGACGGCCGCCTCAACCCCGACGCCGTGGGGTGGTCGCGCACCCCCCTGCACCGGAGCGCGCTCCCCGGCTGGGGCCGCCGCAAGAAGTGGGAGTACTGGTGTGTGTCCACCCCCACCCACCTGGTCGCCCTCACCGTCGCCGACATCGACTACCTCGGAGTGGTCGGCGTGTACCTCCTGGAGTACGGGGGCCGCGAGGTGAGCCGCACCTCCCTGCGTCCGCTCGCCCACGGCGTCCGCCTGCCCGACACCCTGGGCGCCGGGACGGGCGCGGCCATCGGACCCGTGCGCGCCCTCGTCCAGGAGGCGCCCGGCGCGACACGGCTCCGCTTCTCCTGCGACACCCCCGAGGGCAGGCTCCACGGCGACCTCACCGTCGACCTGCCCCAGGACCACGAGACCATGAACGTGGTCATCCCCTGGAGCGCCGACCGCTTCCAGTACACCTCCAAGCACACCGCCCGCCCCGCCCGGGGCGCGGTCCGCCTCGGAGGGGACGTCCTGGACTTCGGGGGCGGCTGGGGGGTGCTCGACCACGGGCGCGGCCGCTGGCCCTACGACACCCGGTGGAACTGGGGCGCGGCCTCCGGCCGCACCGACGGCCGCACGGTGGGGCTGCAGTTCGGCGGCAGGTGGACCGAGGGCACCGGCCTGACCGAGAACGCCCTGTGCGTAAACGGGCGCCTGTCCAAGATCGGCGAGGAACTCGAATGGGAGTACGACCCCGACGACGCCCTCACCCCCTGGTGGATCCGCACCCCCGGCTCCGACCAGGTCGACCTCGTCTTCACCCCCTTCCACGAGCGGGTCGACCGCACCGACGCCGGCGTCCTCGTCAACGACACCCACCAGTGCTTCGGCCACTACACCGGCACCGTGCACACCGACGACGGCCACCCGGTGGCCGTGGACGGCCTCTTCGGATTCGCCGAACACGTGCACATGCGCTGGTGACACGGGTGCGGTCCCGGTCCGTGGCGGTGCCCGAGCCGGCGCCGCCTCGGCTATTTTCGGCAGGGTGAGCAATCTCGAACCCCACCCCGCCGAAGAGCGCGTGTGCGCCGGGGAGATCGACCCCGCCCTCCCCGACCCGGACACCGAACTCCTCGAACCCCGCGAGGTCCCCCTGGGCGGGCCCCGCGCGATGCTGGTCCGCCGGGCCCTCCCGGGCAAGAACCGCCGCATGGTCGGCGCCTGGTGCTTCGCCGACGCCTACGGCCCCACGGACGTCTCCCCGGGCGCCGGCATGCAGGTGCCGCCGCACCCCCACATCGGCCTCCAGACCGTCAGCTGGCTGGTGAGGGGGACGGTCCACCACCGCGACAGCGTCGGCTCCGACCAGCTGGTCCGCCCCGGCCAGCTCAACCTCATGACCGCCGGGCACGGCATCGCCCACTCCGAGCGCACCCCCGCCGACGCCCCCCGCGACCTGCACGGCGCCCAGCTGTGGGTGGCCCTGCCCGGGGCCGACCGCGAGGGCGACCCGCACTTCGAGCACCACGCCGACCTGCCCGTCCTGGACCTCCCTCTCCTGGACCGGGCCGGCGCGGCCCCCGCGGAACCGCCGGCGCACGGGGCGAGGGTCACGGTGATCATGGGCGAGGTGGACGGGCGCCGCTCCCCCGCCCGCACCTACACCCCGCTCATGGGCGCCGAACTGGTGCTGGAGCCCGGCGCCCGCGTGCGCATGCCCCTGGAACCGGGGTTCGAGCACGGCGTGCTGGCACTGGACGCGACCGTGCACACCCTCGGGCACCGGGTCGGCGCGGGATCCCTGCTCTACCTGGGGCAGGGGCGCGACCACGCCGTCCTGCACGCCGAGGAGCGCGCCCACCTGCTGGTCATCGGCGGCGAGCCCTTCGCCGAGGACCTGGTGATGTGGTGGAACTTCGTCGGACGCGACCACGACGAGATCGTCCGGGCGCGCACCGCCTGGGAACAGGGCCGCGAGGCGCCCGCACCCGGATCCCGCTTCCCCGCGGTGGCCGGTGACGGGGGCGCGGCACTGCCCGCGCCCGACCTGCCCAACGCCCGCCTGCGGCCCAGGCCCCGCCACCGCCCCTGAGACCCCTCCGGCCCCGTACGGCAGGACCTGTGGCGGGGGCCCCCGACCCCCGGGGCGCCGCCCCCCCCCGGGGGCCCCCCGCCCGGAGAGGGGGGGGCCCGGGTGGGTGGACCCCCCCCCGGGGACGGGCACACCAGGGCAAA
>NZ_JBSHDN010000344.1:0-3845 GCF_053616335.1 Nocardiopsis sp. NPDC055824 | reverse complement strand
GGGACCCCCGGGCCGGCCACCCCCGGCCCCCCCGGGGGGGGGGGCGGCGGACGTTGGGCCCCCCCCCCCCCCGCCCGTGCGGTCCCGGGCCCCGTCCCGGCCGCGCCGCGGCCCCCGTTCAGCCGCGGCCCGGCAGGAACTCCCGTGCCTTGGCGGCGAGCCCCCGGCGCACGACGTCCGCCGCGTCCGGGTCGCCCGACACGAGCGCCCTCGCGGTGTCGACGAGCTGGTCCCACTCCACCTCGGGCGGGATGGGCGGGACGTTGCCGTCGCAGCGGACGTCGATCAGCACCGGCCCGTCGGCGGCGAGCGCCCGGCGCCAGGCCGGCGCCACCTGGTCCGGCCGGTCGACGCCGATACCGGTCATCCCGACGGACTCGGCGAAGTCCGCGTAGGACATGTCCGGCAGGTCCTGGGAGAAAGGTGTCCTGGGAGAGCCCCCCATGGCCCGCAGCTCCCAGGTGACCTGGTTGAGGTCGTTGTTGTGGAGCACGCAGACCACCAGGCGGGGGTCCTCCCACAGGTGCTGGTACCGGCGTGCGGTGAGCAGTTCCATGAGCCCGTTCATCTGCATGGCCCCGTCCCCGACCAGGGCGACGGCGGGCCGGTCCGGGGCGGCGAACTTGGCCCCGATCGCGTAGGGCACCGCGCAGCCCATGGTGGCGAGCGTTCCCGAGAGGGAGCCGCGCATACCGTGCCGCAGGCGGACGAAGCGCGCGTACCAGTTGGTCGCCGGCCCGGAGTCCGCGGTCACCACGGCGTTGTCGGGCAGCAGTGGGGAGAGTTCGTGGAAGACCAGCATCGGGTTGACCGGGTCGGCCTCCAGCCGCGCCTGGCTGTCCAGGACACGCCACCACCGGGCGACGTTGTCCTCCACGGTCTCCCGCCACCGGCTCCGCGCGCGGTCGCGCCCGGCGTCGGGGGAGAGCCGGTCGCTCAGCGCGCGCAGGGTGGCGGCGGCGTCGCCCACCAGGTTGACCTCGGTCGGGTAGCGCATGCCGATGAACTTCGGATCGATGTCGATCTGGACCGCGCGTCGCCCGAAGGGCGGCAGGAACTGGGTGTAGGGCAGGTTGGACCCGATGATGACCAGGGTGTCGCAGTCGCGCATCAGCTCCCACGACGGCCGGGTGCCCAGGAGCCCGATGGACCCCGTGACGAAGGGCAGCGTGTCGTCCAGCACGTCCTTGCCCAGGAGGGCCTTGGCGATCCCCGCCCCGGTGAGGTCCGCCAGGTGCAGGACCTCGTCGACGGCGCCGCGGGCGCCCTGGCCCACCAGGAGGGCCACGCGCTCACCGGCCTCGACGACCTCGGCCGCGCGGTCCATCTCGGACTCGGGCGGCAGCACCGTGCCCGGTCCGGCGTCCGGGTCGGGCCTGCTGGAGTGCACTTCCTTGAACTCGTGCCCGGGCGGGGAGTAGTCCGCCTCCTGCACGTCGGCGGGGACGATGACGGCCGTGGGGGTCCTCTCCGCGAGCGCGGTGCGGATCGCGCGGTCCAGCACGTTGGGCAGCTGCTCGGGCACCGTCACCGTCTGGACGTAGGCCCCGGCGACGTCCTTGAACAGGCTGTGGAGGTCCACCTCCTGCTGGTAGCTGCCGCCCATGGCGCTGCGCGCCGTCTGCCCCACGATCGCCACGACGGGCACGTGGTCGAGCTTGGCGTCGTAGAGCCCGTTGAGCAGGTGGACCGCCCCCGGCCCCCCGGTCGCCAGGCAGACCCCGAACCTGCCGCCGAACTTGGCGTAGCCCACCGCCTCGAAGGCGGACATCTCCTCGTGCCGGCTCTGCACGAACCGCGGCGCGCCCTCCGTGCGCCCCATCTGCGCCACGAGTCCGTCGATGCCGTCACCGGGATAGCCGAAGATCTCGGTGACGCCCCAGTCGGACAGGCGGCGCAGCAGGTGGTCGGCGACGTTCTGGGCCATCTCGCCCCCAGGTGTGGCCCGCGGGCGCGCGGCGCGCACGGCCGCCCGCCCGCGGTGCGGGTGGTACGGGTGGTGCGGTGTGTCAGGAGGAGCGGCGGGACTTCGAGGACCCGCTCTTCCCGGAGCCCGAGGTCCGCCGGTTGCTCTCCTTGCGGAGCGCCTCGACGAGCTGGGGCTTGGTCATGGACGAGCGGCCCTGGATGCCCAGCTCCTTGGCCCGGCCGTAGAGGTGGTCCTTCGTGGCGTTGGCGTCCACCCCGCCGGCGGTGGGCAGGTCCTTGCCGCCCCTGTTGCGCCCGGCCTTCGGGTTGGCGGCCTGTGCGTCGGAGGGTCCCGACCGCTGCTTGGGCACCCAGTGGTCGCCCTGCTTCTCGAACTTGTGCTTGAGCGCCGCGATCGCCACCCGGTGGGCGCGTTCCCCTTCGCCGTACTCCTCCACCGCGGAGTCGTGCGCCTTGATCCAGGTGTCCTGGGCCTTCTTCGGTGACCGCTTCAGGGTCGCCGGGAGTTCCTTCGCACCGGGCACTGTCCTCACTCCCCGATCCTCGTTGGTTCTCGGTGCCCACCGCCCTGCCCGGGACGCGGTCGTGCAAAACACCGGGGACCGCCCCCGGCGGCGGCCGTGCGCGCCCCGGAAACGGGCGCCCCCCGCCCGACCTGCCCCGACCCAGGCACTGGTGATCCAACGGATGCACGTTCACACTGTCGACTTCATAGTGAATTAACGGAGAAACATTTCCCCGGAACCAGGTCCCATTCGATTTCCCGACCCCCTATCGGGTTTCGTAGAGGGCGCGGTAGGAGCTGGCCGGACCCCCGTCCGAGCACATCTCCTTTCCTGATGGTTCTCCGATCCGCGTCCGCCCCAGGACTCGCGGATTCCCGCTGCACGAGAAAAGGAAAACGACGTGCTGACAATGAATCCCCCCTCCCCCGAACTCCGGGAGGACTCCGGCCGTCCGCGCTCCCGGACGGCCCGGTTCGCCGCCCGGTCGGCGATGGCCCTCGCACTGGTCGCGGGCCTCTCCGGCGGTCTCGCCTCCCCCGCCCAGGCCGCCAGTGAGTACGAGCGCGGCCCGGACCCCACCGAGCGGAGCGTCACCGCCGTCCGGGGCCACTTCGACACCGACACCGACACCGTGTCCTCCCTGGTGAGCGGTTTCGGCGGCGGCACGATCTACTACCCGACCGACACCAGCGAGGGCACGTTCGGCGGCGTGGTCATCGCCCCGGGCTACACCGCCGGGCAGTCCTCGATGTCCTGGTACGGGCACCGGATCGCCTCCCAGGGGTTCGTGGTGTTCACCATCGACACCACGACCCGCTACGACCAGCCCGACAGCCGGGGCCGCCAGCTGGACGCGGCCCTGGACTACCTGGTCGAGGACAGCGACGTGGCCGACCGCGTGGACGGCGACCGCCTGGCGGTGATGGGCCACTCCATGGGCGGCGGCGGCACGCTCGCGGTCGCCGACGACCGGCCCGAACTGCGTGCGGCGATCCCGCTGACCCCCTGGCACACCCAGAAGAGCTGGTCCGGCATGGAGGTCCCGACGCTGGTCATCGGCGCCGAGAACGACAGCGTCGCTTCGGTGCGGACCCACTCCATCCCGTTCTACGAGAGCCTGCCCGGCAACCTGGACAGGGCCTACCTGGAGCTGCGGGGCGCCTCCCACTTCGCGCCCAACATGTCCAACACCGCGATCGCGAAGTACAGCATCTCCTGGCTGAAGCGGTTCGTGGACGAGGACGAGCGGTACGAGCAGTTCCTGTGCCCGGCGCCCGACACCGGGTTCGGCACGGACTTCTCCGACTACCGGGACTCCTGCCCGCACGGGTCCTGACCCGGGCCGGGCCCGTGGCCCGGACGGCGGAGAGCACACAGGCGGTGGCCCGGAGGGACTTCCCTCCGGGCCAC
>NZ_JBSHDN010000343.1:0-3923 GCF_053616335.1 Nocardiopsis sp. NPDC055824 | reverse complement strand
TGGCGGACCCCGCGGGGGACGCCGTCTGAACAGCGGGGCCGCCGGACGTCCGGCGGCCCCGCTGTTCAGACGGCGTCCCCCGCGGGGTCCGCCAGGTCCGCGAGGACCGGCGGGTCGGCGCCCTCACGGGTCACCGTGACCGCGGCGGCGGACGCCGCGAACCGCAGCATCTCCTCCAGGTCCCCCCGGGTCGTCCCCGCCAGACGGGCCCGGGGGCCGTCGCCCAGCAGGTCGCGGCGGTCCAGCCAGGTCAGCAGCGCTCCCATGAACGAGTCGCCCGCGCCGACCGTGTCCACCACCTCGACCTCGGGCGCCTCGACCGCCGCCTCCACACCGTGGGAGACCGCGAGGGCCCCCTCGCCGCCGAGGGTCGCCACGACCAGCGACGGGCCGAGGGCGGCGAGGGCGAGGGCCGCCCGCGACGGCGACAGGTCCGGGTACAGGAACGCCAGGTCCTCGTCGCTGGCCTTGACCACGTGCGCCTGCGCACAGTGCCGCAGGGCCAGGGCGCGCGCGGTCGCCGGGTCGCCGATGACGTCCGGCCGGATGTTGGGGTCCAGGGTGAGCGTCACCCGCCCCCTCCCGTGCTCGCGGCGCAGCAGCGACTCGATCCGGGAGGCCCCCGGCTCGCGGAACAGGGCGATCGACGCGGCGTGCAGGGCGCGCACCTGCGGCTCCAGCTCCTCCGGGAGTTCGCCCGCGCGCCAGTGCCAGTCGGCGGCGTCGTCCATGCGGAAGTCGTAGCGGGCCGACCCGTCCGGACCGAGCGAGGCGAGGGCCAGGGCCGACGGCTCCTCCGCCGCCAGGAGGCCGGCGGGGTCCAGGCCCTCGCCGAGCAGCCGCTCACGGATCATCGCGCCGAAGCCGTCCGAGCCGATCCGGGCGAGCAGGCGGGTCGGGGTGCCGAGCCGGGCCGCCGCGACGGCCGTGTTGGCGGGACCCCCTCCCGGTGAGGCACGCAGCACGCCGGCGCCGTGGCCGGTGGGCAGCAGGTCCATGACGTTCTCACCGATCACGACGAGGCGCGCGGGTGCGCCCGACGCCCTCGTGCCGTCCGTGCTTCGCGCGGTCACTCGTCTCCTCCGGGGGCCGGGGCGGACGTCGCGGGGAGCGCGTCCGCGAGGGAGGTCGACAACCCGATCTGGGGCAGAAGGGTCGCCTGGTAGGCGTGGTAGACGTCGGGCTTGCCCGCCCAGACGCTTCCCGCCGGCCGGTTGGCCGGATCGAGTTCGTGGTGCCAGCTGCCGTGCTCGCCGTCCAGGTGGAACCTGGCTGCGTAGTCCCACCAGCGGTCGTAGAGGAGGGTGTACTCGCCGTCGCCCGTGTGCCGGGCCAGCGCCCAGGCGGCCATCGTCGCCTCGGCCACCACCCAGTGCATGCGCTCGCGCACGACCGGGCCGTCCTGCCAGTCGAGGGTGTAGACGAAACCGTCCTCGCCGTCGACCCCCCACCCGCGCCGGACGGCGTGGGAGAACAGGCTCCGGGCGTCGGGGGTCAGCCAGTCGGGGACGTCCTCGCCCGCCCGGGTGAGCGCGATCTCCAGGTGGACCAGCAGCCGCGCCCATTCGAGCAGGTGGCCGGTGGTGCTCCCGAAGGGGCGGAAGGGGTGGTCCGGCCGGTCCCGGTTGTAGTCCGGGACGGGCTCCCAGCCGGGGGTGAAGTGCTCGGGCAGGCGCCAGTCGTGGGCGGCGGCCACACCGTGGACCAGCCGCTCCGCGACGGCGAGCGCGCGCCGCGTCCAGAGGGTGTCGCCGGTGGCGTCGGCGGCGGCGAGGAACGCCTCGACGCAGTGCATGTTGCTGTTGGCGCCCCGGTACTCCTCGGTGGCCTTCCACCCGGCGTCCCAGCTCTCCCGGACGGCCCCCGCCGACTCCTCCCAGAAGCGGGCGTCCATGACCCGCAGCGCCTCGTCGAGCAGGTCGCGGGCGCCGGGGCGGCCCGCGGCGGTGGCGGTGGAGGCCGCCAGGACCACGAACGCGTGCTCGTAGGCGGACTTGCGCGGGAGGTCGGCCCCCGGCTCCCCGCCCTCTGCGTGGGAGCGCTCCCGGGACGCGTCCCCGGCAGGGCGCCCCTCCGGAACCCGGTCGAACCACCCGCCCAGCTCCCCGTCGCGCAGCGGCCCGTTCGCGAGTGCGGCCACCCCGTGGTCGGCGAGCCGGCCGGCGTCCGCGTCACCGCGGAGGTGGGCCAGGGAGAACACGTGCGTCATCCGCGCGGTGATCCAGGTGGCGACCGGCCGGTCCCGCTCCACCCCGCCGCGCGCGTCCAACCAGCCGAAGCCGTCGGGCACCGCGGAGCCCGCGGCGAAGGCGCACAGCCTCCGCTCCTCCTCCCGCAGCCACTCGGGATGCCCCGGGGCACGGTGTGTCGATGCTGTCAATCCACTGCCTCCTCGTCGGTACGCCGGACCACGCTATCCCGCGAGGTCGACGCGGCGGTAGCCCAGGGCCCGGCGAACCGGGCCCCGGTCGCGCGCCGCCGGGACGGCCCCGGCGCGAACGCGCGCGGAGCGCCGGGCCCCCGGTACCCCCGGGGTCCGGTGTGCCGGGGACCGACCGGACGGGCGGGACTCCGGGCGCTCCGTCCGGACGGGCGGGGTCCCCCTGGCGGCTGCCGCCGGGGCCGGACGGACGGGCGGCGCGGACGGCGGATCCGGCTCCCGGGACCGCCCTCCGCCGGGGGCTCCGCTCACCGGCCGGCGGACGGCGGAAGGGCTCGCCCGCGGGCGGCCCGCCGGCCCCCCAGGTCGGCTGAGCGGCAGGTCCAGCGGATGTGCTCGGCGACCGTGACGGGGTCGTCGGCCATGGGGATGTGCCCGCTGCCGATCAGGGAGACCATGCGCGCGTTCGGCACCCGCTCGTGGGCGTGCACCGCGCTGGACGGCAGCAGGGTCCGGTCGCGGTCCCCCCAGGCGATGGTCACGGGACAGTCGATGGGCCGCGCCTCGAAGTGGTACTCGGCGATGCGCGGGACCATCCGCACGTAGGGGGCTCCCGGTTCGAGCCCCTGCACACTGAAGCGGGTGGCCTTGGCCTCGGGCGAGGAGGGGTCGCCCCGCAGGGCGATCCGCGCGGCGGCCCGGGCGGGCGCGGTGTTGGCGAGGCGCTCCTTGACCGGCGTCGGGATCCGGGTCGCCAGGTCGGCGGCGACGCCTACCGCGCGCATCCCCCACCGGGCGAGGCTGTCCGAGAACCCTGCCGGGGAGAACACCGTCACCGACCCCGCCAGCCCACGGGCCCCCAGTTCCAGGGCGATCGATCCCCCGAGGGAGTTCCCGGCCAGGTGCGGGCGCTCCCAACCGTGCAGTTCGCAGAGGGCGCGGACGTCCTCGGTCATGCTCAGGACGTCGTAGGGCTCGTCGGCCCCCGGCGCGGGGGTCGAGCCGAAGCCGGGCAGGTCCACACAGATGACCTGGTAGTCCCGGGCGAGCCGGGTCATGACGACCTTCCAGCTCTGGCGCCGGTCGCCCAGGCCGTGGAGCAGCACCAGCGGGCGACCGCGCCCGCGCCGTTCGAAGGCGATGCGTGTCGGGTCCATGCTGTCCGGTCTACCCGCTCCGGCGCGTCGCCACCACCGGGCCCGGGGGGCGCCGGAGGGGCGCGCCGGACGCCTGCGCGGCGCGGGCCGTGGGGGGCGGGGACGGACCGCCCCGACACCACCGGGCCCGGGGCGGGGCGCCGGACGGTCGGATGGGCGGGGAACGGGACCGGACCCGCGTCCCCTTCGACGACGGCGGCCCCCAGTTCCAGGGCGATCGATCCCCCGAGGGAGTTCCCGGCCAGGTGCGGGCGCTCCCAACCGTGCAGTTCGCAGAGGGCGCGGACGTCCTCGGTGAGAGGTTCACCGCCGACCCGTACCCGGTCTACGCCGAACTCCGTGAACGCGGGCCCGTCCACCGCGTCCGCCTGCCCAGGGCGGACGGG
>NZ_JBSHDN010000342.1:0-3936 GCF_053616335.1 Nocardiopsis sp. NPDC055824 | reverse complement strand
CCCGGGCACGTCGTGCACGGGGGCCGGGGCCCGGGTTCGAGCGGAGGACGGCGGGGCCCCGCCCCCGCGGGAGCCCCGTCCGATCCCTTCGCGCGCCCGCCGCCCACCGGAACAGTCCCCTGGACTCGTCCGGCCCCGGGTCAGCCCTCGAAGGGCATCGCCATCAGCGGGTCCGAGGTCGGCTGTTCGGAGCCGCCCTCCGGCTCGACCGTGACCGCCACGCCGTCGGTGTCCTCGTCCTCCGGGGTCGCCAGCACCGGCAGCACGAACCCGGCCTCGTCCACCGACAGGACCCCCGCCGACGAGACGGTGCCGTCGGGGCGGGTCAGCCAGAGCTGGTAGTCCTCGTCCTCCAGCCGCTCCAGCCCGTGCGCGCTGAACACCAGCTGCCCGCTGGCCTCCGAGTGCACGACGGTCACGGACACGCCCTCCATGGGCTCGGCCGTGGTGTGGTCGGCGCCCGGGTCCGACAGCACGGCGGCGATCTGCCGCTCGTTCTGGCGCAGGCGCTCCACCTCGCGGATCTGGTCGACGGCCACCGCTCCCAGGGCGACCACGAGCACCAGGCACGCCGCGAGTACCAGCCCCGTGCCCCAGTTCCACCGCTTGCGGCGGGGCTCGGGCAGTGGCTCGGGCGGCGGCGCGAGCTGGCGGGTCCTCGCCACCTCCTCCAGCACGAGCCGGCGCAGCTCCGCCGGGGGCGTGAGTGCCGCGGCGGAACCCAGCAGGGCCGTCGTCTCGGCGAAGCCCCGCACCTCCTGCACGCACGAGTCGCAGTCGGCCAGGTGGTCCTCGAACCGGACGCTCTCACCCGGCGACAGCGCGCCGAGTGCGTAGGCGCCCGAGAGCGTGTGCAGGTCCTGGCCCAGTCTCCTGCTCACCACTCCACCCCCAGGCAGTCGCGCAGCCGGATCAGCCCGTCGCGCATCCGCGTCTTCACGGTGCCCAACGGCGTGGACAGCAGACGGGCGACCTCACGATAGGTGTACCCGCCGTAGTAGGCCAGGCGCACGGACTGGCTCTGGAGCTCGGTCAGGGTGTCCAGGCACCGGCGCACCCGCTCCCGTTCGAGGCGGTCGGTGGCCTCCTCGGCCACCTCGTCGTAGGGGCGGTGCGTGTCGGCCGCCACCGCGCGTGCCTCCCGGTCCGTGGCCGCCTGCTCGGACCGCACCCGGTCCACGGCCCTCCGGTGGGCGAGCGTCATCACCCACGCGCGAGGGCTCCCCCGACGCTCGTCGTAGCGGCACGCGGTGCGCCACACCTCCACCATGACCTCCTGCGCGACCTCCTCGGACTGGGCCGGGTCCCTCAGGACCCGTCGCACCAGACCGTAGACGGCCGGACTGACCAGGTCGTACACCTCGCCGAACGCGCCCTCGTCGCCACGGGCCACCTCGCGGAGCAGCCGCGTGAGCCCCTGGTCGGACGGGGCGGGGGCCGCCGCCCCCTCCACGCGGCGGGGACCACGGGGCGCCGTGGCTTCCTCGTTCATCCGCTCCTCGTTCCTGGTCGGTACGCGGTCGTGCTCCTACGGCTCCTGCCCGGTGGCCGTGTGACGCACGGGCCCGGGCGGCCCGGCGCCATCGCGCGGGCCGCCCGGGTGCGTCGTGCTCGGAGCCTGGGTCGTGTTTTCCGGATCATTCCGCGCTCGCGTCCACCGGGCCTCCTCACGCGGCGCCTCCGCGCCCGTGGAGCACGACCAGTCTGGACCTCGCAGATCGTCCTGCGGGAGACCGCCCGGTCGGCCGCCCGCGCCGGTGTCGGATTCGCCGACACCGGCGAAGGCATCCGGAGAGCACCCCCTAGGAGGGCATGAGCACGGTGTCGACGATGTAGACGGTCGCGTTCGAGGTCTGGACGTTGCCGCAGACCACGGCGGAGTCGTCGTCGACCGTGTAGTCCTCGCCGGACCCGGCGGTCGTGACGTCCCCGCCCTGGAGCGACGTGAACGTGCCCTCCTCCAGGTCGGCGGGCGCGTGGCGTCCCTCGACCACGTGGTAGGTCAGGACCTCGGTGAGCTGCTCCTGGTCGGCCAGGAGGGCGTCCAGGTCCTCCTGCGGGATCTTCTCGAAGGCGTCGTTGCTGGGCGCGAAGACGGTGATGTCCTCGGCCGAGTTCAGGGTGTCGACGAGGTCGGCCTCGCTCACGGCTGTCACGAGGGTGGACAGCAGCGGGTTGTTGGACGCGGCCGTCGCGACCGGGTCCTGGGCCATGCCCTCGAAGCTGCCGTCGCCGTCCGCCGGCACGTCGGCACAGCCGGGGCCGAAGTTCTCCCCGGCCTCCTGCATCCCGCCGGAGCCCTCGTTCTCCTCCGTGGCGGGGCTCTCCTCGGCGCCGCCCGCGGCCGGGGTCTCGGCCTCCGTGTCCCCTTCCATCCCGCCACAGGCCGACAGGCCGAAGGCGAGGACGGCGGCGGCTGCGGTGGCAGTGAGAGCGTTCTTGCGGATCATGGTTCTCTCCTTCAACTGGGTGAACTTCGGTTGTCTCGAACCGCTGCCCGGGGGCAGCGGAAGCGTGGTCACTCGGCGGTGAAACGGACGCGGTGCCACCCGGTGGCGCCGTTCGGGACCGGGTCGACCCGCTCCGGGGGCTGGGTGCGGCCGGCGGAGTCGGTGGCGCGGACCTCGACGGTGTGCCGCCCGGGGTCGACGACGGTCTCCGCGACCCACTGGACCCAGGTGTCGATGCCCGGAACCCGGGCCAGCTCGGCGGTCTGCCACGCGCCGTCGTCCACGCGGACCTCGACGGCGTCGACCCCCCGGTGCTGGGCCCAGGCCACCCCGGCGAGGACGACCTCCCCGGAGCCGACGCGCCCCAGGGGGGCGGGCACGTCCACCCGCGACATGGTCTTGATCGGCGCCCGCACGGCCCAGCCGCGCTGTGCCCAGTAGGCCTGCTCGTCGGCGAACCGGGTGAGCTCGATGTCGGTGACCCACTTGGTGGCGCTGACGAACCCGTACAGGCCGGGGACGACCATGCGGGCCGGGTGCCCGTGGACGGGGGTCAGGGCCTCGCCGCCCATGCCGACGGCGAGGAGGGCGTCGCGTCCGTCCATGACGACCTCCGTGGGGGTGCCGCAGGTCCATCCGTCGTGGGAGGTGCTGAGGATCTGGTCGGCGTCCGCGTGGACTCCGGCGCGGCGCAGGAGGTCCGCGAGGGGGTGGCCGAGCCAGCGGGTGTTGCCCGCGAGGTCCCCGCCGACCTGGTTGGACACGCAGGCCAGGGTGATGTCGGCCTCGACGAGGGGCAGGCCGAGGAGTTCTTCCATGTCGATCTCGAACGGCCGGTCGACCATGCCGTGCACACGCAGGGTCCACCGGGAGGCGTCCACCCGCGGGACGGTGAGGGCTGTGTCGATCCGGTAGAAGTCCTCCGCGGGGGTGCTGAAGGGGGACAGGCCCGGCACACCGAGGTCGGTGCCGGAGGGCAGCGGGGCGAGGGGTTCGGCGGCGGCGGGGAGGGCGATCGCGGACCGCCCGCCCGTGCCGCCGAGGGCGGACGGCAGCAGGCGGCCCAGGGCGCCGGCCGTCCCGGAGGCGGCCAGGACCCCCGCCGCGGTCAGGACGAAGCCGCGCCTCCCGGGCCCCTGGGCGGGTCCCGGCTCGGGAGCGTGCGCCGTCTGCGCGCCCCCGGTGCCGTGTGCGTCCGGGGCGTCCTGCGAGCCCTGCGCGTCCGGGACGTCCTGCGCGTCCGCCGGCGCCTGCGGGCCTGCGCCTGTCGGCCCGTCCGCCCCGGCTGCGGCCTCCGCCGCCGGGCGGAGGTACCCGCGCGCGCTCCGGAGGAGAAGGGCGAGGGCCGAGGCCCCTGCCGCCGCGCCGACGAGTACGGGGCTCGCGGCCCCCCGCGCGTCGGGGCGGCGCCCCCCCCCCCCCGGGCCCCCCCCCCCCCCGCCCCCCCCCCCCCCGGCGGCCCCCCCCGCCCGGCGCCGGCGCGCCC
>NZ_JBSHDN010000341.1:0-3938 GCF_053616335.1 Nocardiopsis sp. NPDC055824 | reverse complement strand
ACGGAACACCGTCGGCCGGGGGTCCCGTCGTCCGCGCCCCTGCTGACCCCTGACCCGGGGTCGGCGCAACCTCCCCGGGAGCGAGAAAAAAAGTTATGATCTGCTAGCCGAAACCACCTGTTGCCCTGGCATCGGCGAGGGGTAGGTTCGTCGCATGCCGACCTACCAGATCAGCGAGGCCGCCGACCTCCTCGGCGTCAGCGCCGACACCGTCCGCCGCTGGGTCGACTCCGGCCGGCTCGCGGCCACCCGCGACACCTCCGCCCGGCGCCTCCTCGACGGCGCCGAACTCGCCGCGTTCATGCGCGCGGGCGCGGACGAGGACCCCGGCCGCCGGCTCTCCTCCGCCCGCAACCGCTTCCGCGGACTGGTCACCAACGTCGTCCGCGACCGGGTCATGGCGGCCGTGGAGATCCAGGCGGGGCCGCACCGGGTGGTCTCCCTGATGAGCCGCGAGGCCGCCGACGAGCTCGGGCTGGACGTCGGGACCACCGCCACCGCCGTCGTCAAGTCCACCAACGTCGTCGTCGAGACCACCGGGGGACGCCATGCGTGAGAGCGCCCCCCGACGCGCCCCGCGCACCCTCTGCGCCCTGACCGCCGCGGCACTCGCCGCCACCGCCTGCGGCGCGCAGGGCGGCGGAGACGGCTCCCCGGCGGGGAGCGGGGACGGTGAGCTCCACGTCTTCGCCGCCGCCTCGCTCACCGACGTGTTCACCGCCCTGGCCGAGGAGTTCGAGGGGGACCGCCCCGGGGCCGAGGTGGTCCTCAACTTCGCGGGCAGCAGCGAACTGGCCGCCCAGATCAACTCGGGCGCCCCCGCCGACGTCTTCGCCGCAGCCGACACCGCCACCATGCGGCAGGTCGTCGAGGGCGAGGGGCTGGACGCCGGGTGGGCGTCCGGCAGCGGCGGCGCCGCCGCCGTCTTCGCCACGAACACGCTGCGGATCGCGGTGCCGCCCGACAACCCCGGCGGCGTCGAGGACTTCGCCGACCTGGCCGGGGACGGCGTCTCCGTCGCCCTGTGCGCCGAGGAGGTCCCCTGCGGCGCGGCCACCGCCACCGCCATGGAGGCCGCCGGGGTCGCCGTCACCCCCGACACCTACGAGCGGGACGTGCGCGCCGTCCTGACCAAGGTCGAACTGGGCGAGGTCGACGCCGGGCTCGTCTACGCCACCGACGTCGCCTCGGCGGGGGACCGGGTGACCGGCATCGACTTCCCCGAGGCCGACGAAGCCGTCAACGAGTACCCCATCGGCGTCCTGGCGGGTACCGCCGACGCCGGACTCGCCTCCGACTGGGTGGAGCTGGTCCTGTCCGGGACGGGGGAGCGGGTCCTCGCCGAGGCCGGGTTCGGTACGCCGTGACCGCGGGCGGCCCGGGGGCGGACCGGGACACACGCCGCGGACGGGACCGCCCGCCGCGCGTCCGGTCCGGCCGCCCCCCGTGGATCCTGGTCCTGCCCGCGCTCGCGGGCGCGGCCTTCCTCGTGCTCCCCTTCGCGGGGCTGCTGATCCGCGCGCCCTGGTCCACGATGGGCGAGCGGGTCACCGAACCCGAGGTGCTGGCCGCCCTCTGGCTGTCCCTGTCGACCGCCACCGCCGCCACCCTGGTGTCCCTGCTCCTCGGGGTGCCGCTGGCCTGGCTGCTCGCCCGCACCGACTTCCCCGGCCGCCGCGTCCTGCGCGCCGTGGTCACCGTCCCCCTGGTCATCCCCCCGGTCGTCGGCGGCGTGGCGCTGCTGCTCGTGCTGGGGCGCAACGGCCTGCTCGGCCGGTACCTCGACACCTGGTTCGGGATCACGATCCCCTTCACACCCGCCGCCGTGGTCCTCGCCCAGGTGTTCGTCGCCATGCCGTTCCTGGTGATCAGCGTGGAGGGCGCGCTGCGCGGAGCGGACCGCCGCTACGAGGAGGCCGCCGCCACCCTCGGCGCGAGCCGGGCCACCGTCTTCACCCGCGTCACCCTCCCCATGGTGCTGCCCGGGATCGGCGCGGGCGCCGTCCTGTGCTGGGCCCGAGCCCTGGGGGAGTTCGGCGCCACCATCACCTTCGCCGGGAACTTCCCCGGCACCACCCAGACCATGCCGCTGGCCGTCTACATGGCCATGCAGCGCGACCCGGAGGCCGCCATCGTGCTCAGCCTGGTCCTGCTCCTGGTCTCCCTGGCCGTCCTGGCCACGCTGCGCGAGAGGTGGGTGAACACCTGATGGGGCCGGACGGCGCTGCCCGCACCCCGCCCGCCCGGCCCCCCGCACTGGACGCCGAGCTGCGGCTGAGCCGGGGCGGGTTCTCCCTCGACGTGGCCCTGGAGGCCGCACAGGGGGAGATCCTGGCCCTGCTCGGCCCCAACGGGGCCGGCAAGTCCTCGGTGCTGCGCGCCCTGGCCGGGCTGGCGCCCCTCACCGGCGGGCACGTGCGCGTGGACGGCCGCGACGAGACCACCACGCCGGTGGAGCGACGGCCCATCGGCATGGTCTTCCAGGACTACCTGCTGTTCGAGCACATGAGCGCCCTGGACAACGTGGCGTTCGGCCCCCGCTGCCAGGGCGCGACCCGGGCCGCCGCCCGGGAGCGGGCCGCCGGGCTCCTCGCCCACATGGGCCTGTCCGACCACGCGGGGGCCCGGCCCCGGAACCTGTCCGGAGGCCAGGCCCAGAGGGTCGCGCTGGCCCGGGCCCTGGCGGTGCGTCCCCGCCTGCTGCTCCTCGACGAGCCCATGGCCGCCCTCGACGCCAGCACCCGCATCGACGTGCGCGGCCGGCTGCGCCGCCTCCTGGAGGAGTTCGACGGGGCCACCGTGCTGGTCACCCACGACCCCCTGGACGCCATGGTGCTGGCCGACCGCATCGCGGTCGTCGAGGACGGCCGGGTCGTCCAGCAGGGCCCTCCCGCCGAGGTGGCGCGCAGGCCCCGCACCCCGTACGTGGCCCGCCTGGTGGGGCTCAACCTCTTCCGGGGGCGGGCCGAGGGGACCACGGTCCTCCTGGGGCCCCGGGGGGACGCGGACGGGGCCCGGGTGGAGGTGGGCGGAGCGCACCGGGGGGAGGTCCTGGTGGCCTTCCCGCCGCGCGCCGTCGCCCTGTACCCGCGGCACCCGCACGGCAGCCCCCGCAACGTGTGGCGGCTGACCGTGGACGGCGTCGAGAGGTTCGGCGACCAGGTGCGCGTGCACCTGGCGGGGCAGCTGTCCCTGGCCGCCGACGTCAGCCCGGCCGCACTGGCCGAGCTCGGGCTCGAACAGGGGAGCGAGGTGTGGGCGGGCGTCAAGGCGGCCGAGGTGGAGTGCTACCCCGGCTGAGGGCGTCGTCCCAGTTCATCGCGGCGGCGGGCCGGGACGGCGGCACGCCGGGCCCGGGATCCGGGCCACGGACCCGCCGCCGGCCCGCCTGCCCGAAACAGGCTCGGGAAAAGCGGCGGACACCTGGATATCCGGGGCCCACCCGGGGGAGACTTAAGGAACCCGGCGACGACAGTCCTTCCCCCAGCGGCTGAGGAGGGTGCCATGTCCCTGAGAGAGCATGAGCGAAGAATCCTCGAGGAGATCGAGCGGCAGCTCCGCGAGGACGAACCGGACCTTGCCGAGCGCCTGGACTCCTTCGGGGCGGACGATCCCGACGCCATGGCCGACTCCGGCCTGGACGGCTGGAAACCGTGGGTGGCGTGCGGCCTGATCGCCGCGGTCACCGCGGGGCTGCTGGTCCTGCTGTTCGTCCTCACACCGACCGCTCCGCAGCCACCGCCCCCCGTCCCGGCCGGGACCTCGGAGACGGTGGAGGACACCGTTCCGGACAGCGGCCCGGCGGGCGTCGCTCCGGCGGACGAGGACCCCGCCGGCACCGGTTCCGGAACCGTGGACGAGGACCCCGCAGTGGACGAGGACCCGGGCCGCTAGGACCCGGGCCGCCAGGAACCCCGGGGGCCCGTCCCCCGTGGTTC
>NZ_JBSHDN010000340.1:0-3953 GCF_053616335.1 Nocardiopsis sp. NPDC055824 | reverse complement strand
GCGGCGGCCGGGGCCTCAGCCGCGGTCGCGGTCGCCCGCGGCGACGGCGAGCGCCGCGGTGGCGGCGGTCACGCCGAGCACGGCGGGCCACGAGCCGACCTTCCGGGCCAGCGGGTGCGCCAGGCCGAACGCTCCCACGTACACCGCGGTGAGCGCGACCGCCGTGCCCACGCCGGACCGGCGGCGCCACGTCTCGAACGCCGCGGCGCCGAAACCGGCCAGCACCGCCCCGCCCAGCGGCCGGTTGCCGGTGGCGCGGGCCACCGAGTACCCGCCGACCAGACCCGCGGTGGTGAGAACGGCGCTGGGCACTGCTGGCATCGTGCTTCCTTCCCTCGTCCCGGCCGGAGCCGGCGCGGTGCGTGCGGGACCGACGTTATCCCCGCGCCCGTGGGCGCGCCACGCGGCGCGCATGCGTCGGGGGAGGGGAGCGGCGTTGACCTGGGAGGTGACAGGAGAGCCCGCCCGTCACACTCCGGACACGAGGGCTGGGTTTCGGGCATAGCTCATGACAGGGTTGATGCTGTCCCCTAACGCCTCGCAGCGCACGGAACCGGTCCCGACCTGGAACCGGACCGCGGTACGCGGCGTCGAAGCGGATAGTTCCCCGACCCCTGACCAAGGAGTTCCCGCCTATGTCGTTCGCGCAGACCGTGCGCGGCGCGGCCGGCGCCGTCGCCCAAGGGGGCGATCCGCGCCAGGCCGTGTCCGACGCGCTCCACCAGGCCTCCTCGCAGGTCACCGAGGGCAGTGGCCTCGACCCCCGCGACTTCGTCGCCGCCCGAGAACAGGGCGACTCCGTGGGCACCCGGATCGAGCAGAAGAGCACCTCGCTCAACAACGCGGGCGAGGCGCTCAACCGCAGCTACTACGAGCGCGGCAGCGGCGGCCCGGTCCACGTCATCTGCACGATGGTGATCCCCAAGGGCCGCACCCTCGTGACGATGCTCCCCGCGATCCTGCTCCTCGTCCTGGGGGTCCTCGGCGCCTTCACCGTGCTCCTCCCGCAGGCCATCGCCGGCGGAAACCCGCTGATCAACCCGTTCTTCGGCCTCCACTACTGGATCATCACCCTCGCGATCGCCGCGTTCATGTGGTGGCGCCAGGGCATGGTGATGGTGCCGGAGGGCTGCGAGGCGATCGTCACCCGGTTCGGCAAGATGGAGAACATCTACCAGCCCGGCCGGGTCACGCTCCTCAACCCCTGGAAGCGCGTCTCCTACATCGTCAACACCACCCGGGAGTACCCCTTCAACGCGCCGATCCGCTCGGCCCCCACCAAGAGCGGCGTGCAGGCCTCCATCGACCTGTTCGTGCAGTTCAGGATCAAGAACGCCACCGACTTCGTCTACACGCTGGGCGGGGTGAACGGCTTCCAGGAGAAGCTCAACAACGCGATCAGCGAGACCACCCGGAGCCTCGTCTACGAGCAGGAGGCCTCGGCGATCTACGACATGGTCGGCGACAACACGCAGAGCCTCGTGGAGCAGCTCAACCGGCAGTTCAGCGGGATCGTCGAGCTGACCAGCGCCAACATCACCCACGCCGAGCCCTCCAACCAGGAGTACCGGATGGACCTGGCGGCGCCGGAGATGGTCCGCGTGGCCAAGGACGCCTACACGTTCGAGTACGAGCTCCAGCTGCGCAAGGAGCAGAACGAGGGCGACCTGAACAAGGAGCTCGCGACCCTCAACGAGACCCTCTCCGCGATCCAGGCCGACATCGCGCAGTACCAGGCGCAGATGGACACCGCGCTGGAGCGGGAGACCAACAGGGCGCGGGCCACCGCCCGCCAGCGCTTCGTCGAGGCCGAGTCCGAGGCCAACGCCAACGCCGCGCTCCTCCAGGCGCAGGCCCTGGACATCCGCGCGGTCAGCGCGGCCGAGGCCCCCGAGATCCTCAACTACCGCTTCCGGGAGAACCTCCTGGACAAGCTGGAGTCGGTCGCCGACAGCCTCCCGCAGGTCCTGCGGATCGGCTCGGGCGACGCCGCCAGCGTCGACTACCTGCGCATCGCGCAGGAGATCATCGGCCAGGCCGACACCGCCCTGTTCTCCCAGGAGGACATGGAGGCCATCCGCTCCCGGCTGGGCGACATCCGGGGCCGCATCGTCGAGCGCCAGCAGGAGATCGACGCGCTCCTCGCGGACGACGGCGACGCCGCGGGCCGGCCGGCCGGGGAGGACCCGGGCGAGGACCTGGTGGAGGAGATCCGCCAGTCCGTCTCCGAGCAGGCCATCGACGAGCGCCTCGCCGAGGCGCCCCGGCAGCCCCGGGGGGACGGGGAGGCGGACGCCTTCACCGCACCGTCCGACGCCCCGGCGCCCTCCGGCGGACCGCGCCACGACCCCGAGCACCCGCCCCCGCCCCCGTGGTCGCAGCACGGTCCGCAGGGGTCCGGCCCGAACCAGGGAGGTCAGTAGATGAGCCAGTCCGTGAACGCCGGCAGCGGCTCCAGCATCAAGGAGTCCCTCGCCTCCTGGGGCGACCTGGCAGGCCTGCTGCGCGGCGGCGACCAGGGCGCGATCGTCCCGGTCGTCATACCGCGCGACAACCGGGGCCTGCGCTGGACGATCCTGCTCTGGTTCGGCTTCTTCGCCCTGTGCTCGGCGCTGATGATGACCCTCAACGCCTTCGTCGGCGGGGTCGCGGCCGGTGTCGCCTACAGCGTCCTGTCCGTCCCGACGCTGATCGTCGGGGTGCTCAGCATCGCCGCCGCCGGGCTGTGGTGGTGGCGCGGCTCGATCATCGAGATCGAGGAGGGCACCCACGGCATCCTCACCAGGTACGGCGCGATCGTGCGGCCGATCGGCCCGGGCCGCCACTACCTGTGGCACCCCTGGTCGCGCGTGGACTTCGTGGTGGACACCCGGACGGAGATCCCCTACACGGCTCCGGTCCTGGCCTGCCCCACGCGCGAGAACGTGCCGCTGAAGTCGATCGAGTTCTTCCTCAAGTTCCAGATCACCGACCCGATCCGGTTCGTGACGATCATCGGCGCCAGCAACTTCGACCTGGTCCTGTCCAGCGCGGTGCAGGACGCCATCCGCCAGCGCAGCCGCCAGGTCAACACCGAGTCGGCCTACGACCTGCGCGGCTCCAACGTCGAGGACATGCGCCGCCTCCTCAACGGCCAGCTGGAGAAGTACGGTGTGCGGATCACCGGCTGCAACATCCCCGACGTGCAGCTGCCCAACCAGTACCAGCAGCACCTGGCCACCCGCGAGCGGGTCGCCAAGGAGCTGGTGGCCTACGAGCAGGAGTGGGAGCTGACGCGCAAGCGCCGCATCGACACCCTGCTGATGGACATCGAGCGCTCCAAGAAGACCCGCGACGCGAAGATCGTCGAGGTCAACGCCTCCCTCAACAAGGCGCGCAAGGACGTGGCGCAGATGCTGGAGGAGCAGGTGACCGAGGCCCAGCGGGTGCGCTACGAGATCGAGACGCGCGGCCGGGCCGACCTGGTCGCCGCGGAGAACGAGGCCAAGGCGCAGCAGCGCCTCGCCACCGCCTACCGGGACAACCGGGCCGTGCTGGAGTACGAGCTGGCGCGCCGCCGACTGGACGTCGGCGCGGTCCTGGCCGAGCGGGCCCCGCGCCCGGTCGTCGTGCAGACCGAGGCGGGCTCCGGTGACGGTTCGGCGCTGTCGACGCTGATCACCGCGCAGCTGCTGCCCCAGGTGCTGAACGGCGCGGGGTCCCCGCGCACGCCGCTGGGCCCGTCGTCGGACGTCGCGCGAGAGGCGATGGAATCGGCCCAGGGGGCGGTCGCCGCCGCGGCGGAGCGCCAGCAGCAGATGGCGGACGAGTACCAGCGCCGGCAGGAGGGCGCGATGCGCCGGCAGTTCGAGAACGGCGAGGGCTACGGCGGCCAGGGCCGCCGGGGCTAGCCCCGGCCGTACCGCCGACCCGGGTGGGGAACCCGGGGACGGAGGTGGAAGCAGGGGAGGACC
>NZ_JBSHDN010000339.1:0-3963 GCF_053616335.1 Nocardiopsis sp. NPDC055824 | reverse complement strand
ACGTGCAGGTGGGCTTCGCCCTGAGCATGCTCAACCGGCACGGCCTCGTCGCGGGCGCGACCGGGACCGGCACGGGCGGACCCCGGCGGGTTCCGTCCGGAACCGGCCACGGAGGTCCGGGGGTCGGTCCGGGGGCCGCGGAAAACCGGCGCTTTCTTGCGCGGGCGATCACGGGTGGTCCGCCGCCGCCTGGGTAAAGAGTCCGCAAGAGGCGGGCCGGCACGGCCCGCAGGTCGACCCGGCAGGTGTCCCATGGCGAGCGACGACGACCCCCGCAGGACCGGCGAGCCCGTGGTCACGATCTCGGCCACCTACGGCGCGGGAGGCAGCGCGGTGGGGCCGGCCGTCGCCGCACGGCTGGGCGTGGCCTTCCTCGACCGCGCGATCCCCAGCGCCGTGGCGGCCCAGATCGGCTGCTCCCTGGACGAGGTCCTCCAGCGCGACGACCGCGCCCCCGGAGGGCTCGAACGCCTCCTCGCCAGTGCCGCACGCCTTCCCACCGTCACGCTGGGAAGCGTCGACACCGCCTTCATCGGCACCACCGACGAGGAGGGGCGCCTCCTCTACGACCACGAGTTCGTGGAGCAGACCGAACTCGTCATCGGCGAGGTCGCCCACAGCGGCGGCGTCGTCCTCGGGCGCGCCGGGGCCGTCGTCCTCGCCGACCACCCCGCCGCCCTGCACGTGCGCCTGGACGGCGACCGCGACGCGCGCCTGCGCAGGGCCCGCGCCCTGTGGGAGGCGGGCGACCGGGAGGAGTGCTCCGGGCACGGCTGGGGGGAGGGCGTGCCCACGCTGCGGCTGCTGGACGACAACGACCGCGCCCGGGCCTCGTACGTGCGCCGCTTCTACCGCGCCGACCCCGCCGACCCGCGCCACTACCACCTGGTCCTGGACACCTCGGCGCTGTCCCTGGAAGCCTGTACCGACCTCGTCGTGAGGGCCGCCGGGGACCGGGCGGCCCCCGCCGGGGACCTCCCGCCCCAGGCCGGCCGACGCCCCGACGACACTTCTGATTCGTCGTAATTTGTGCGTTTTTTTACCATCGCGGTAATTGTCACCTTGTGCTGACGGTGGGCGCTTGACTCGGGTAAGGTAAGGCGACTTGGTTCCGGGTCCCGACCAGCCCCCACCCGCAACCGAGGTCCGCGTGCGGCCGCCACCACGGTGGGACCGCGCGAACCGGACACGCAGGACACCCTCGCCCCGCACACGGGCGGGACGCGAGCGCCGCCCCGCGCACGCGCCTACCGCACCGGGCCCCGGCCGGGCCGCGAGAGCGCGGCGCGGCCCCGCGGCGGGAGGGTCCCCCGACGCCGGCAGCGCGTCCCCGTGAGGGGCCGTCCGCGTGCCCGACGGGCGCACAACACCGAGCCAGAGCCGAGGAGCAACACGTGGCCACCCTTCCCAGCGTTTCGTACTCCATCACCGTCCGCCTCGAACTCGATGCTGGGGGCAGCGCTGTCGGCAGCCTCACCAACGCCGTCGAGCAGGTGGGCGGCATGATCACCGCGCTGGACGTGGCCGCGGCCGGGCACGAGCGCATCCGCATCGACGTCACCTGCGCCGCCCGCGACACCGAGCACGCGCAGGCCATCGTCGACGCGCTGGGCGCCGTCGAGGGCGTGGTCGTCCACAAGGTCAGCGACCGGACCTTCCTCATGCACCTGGGCGGCAAGATCGAGATGAAGTCGAAGGTGCCGCTGCGCAACCGCGACGAGCTCTCCATGGCCTACACCCCCGGCGTCGCCCGCGTCTCCCAGGCCATCGCCGCGAACAAGGACGACGCCCGCCGCCTGACCATCAAGCGCAACAGCGTCGCCGTCGTCACCGACGGGTCCGCCGTCCTGGGCCTGGGCAACATCGGCCCCGAGGCCGCCATGCCCGTCATGGAGGGCAAGGCCGCCCTGTTCAAACGCTTCGCCGACATCGACGCCTGGCCCATCGCCCTGGACACCCAGGACGTGGACGAGATCGTCCGCACCGTCCAGGTGATCGCCCCGGGGTTCGGCGGGATCAACCTGGAGGACATCTCCGCGCCCCGCTGCTTCGAGGTCGAGGCCCGCCTGCGCGAGCTGCTCGACATCCCCGTCTTCCACGACGACCAGCACGGCACCGCCATCGTCGTGCTCGCCGCCCTGCGCAACGCCCTGCGCGTCGTCGGCAAGAAGCTCGGCGAGGTCCGCATCGCCATGTCCGGCGCGGGCGCGGCCGGCACCGCCATCCTCAAGCTCCTCATGCACGCCGGGGCCCGCGACATCATCGTCAGCGACGTCCGCGGCGCGGTGCACACCGGGCGCGACGACCTGGACCCCAACCTCCGGTGGATCGCCGAGCACACCAACCCCGAGGGCTACAGCGGCGACCTCCGCGGCTCCGTCGCCGGAGCGGACGTCTTCATCGGCGTCTCCGCCCCCAACCTGCTCGAGGGCGAGGACATCGCCGAGATGAACGACGACTCGATCATCTTCGCGCTGGCCAACCCCGACCCGGAGGTGGACCCGGAGGTCGCGCACCTGCACGCCTCCGTCGTGGCCACGGGCCGCAGCGACTACCCCAACCAGATCAACAACGTCCTGGTCTTCCCCGGCTTCTTCCGCGGGCTGCTCGACGCCCAGAGCCACCACGTCACCTCCGACATGATGGTCGCCGCGGCCGAGGCCCTCGCCGACGTCGTCAGCGAGGACGAGCTGGGCCCGAACTACATCATCCCCAGCGTGTTCCACTCCGACCTGTCCACCCACGTGGCGACCGCGGTGCGCGAGGTCGCCCAGCGCGGGCTGCGCGACCAGGTCCAGTGACGCCGGACCCGGGGGCGGGGCCCCGCGGGAGGGAACGGTGGACCCGGGCGTGTAACGGCCTGGGAACACGGGCGGATCGGCGGCTGTTCCGGGGTAGAGGTGCAGCATGGACCAGTCGACTATGACCGGGCGGCTCCTGGTGGCCGCCCCCCTCCTCCAGGAGGACTCCTTCCGCCGCTCGGTGGTGTTCGTCGTGGACGACACGGCCGACGGCACACTCGGGGTGATCCTCAACCGCCCCCTGGGTATGGCCGTGGACGAGGTCGTCACCGACTGGGGCGCCTATGCGAGCGAACCGGCGGTGATGTTCTCGGGCGGCCCCGTCGGGGCCGACTCCGGGATAGCCCTGGGCGCGGCCGGGCTCGGGGAGCCGCCTCCGGGCTGGGCGCCCCTGGAGGGCCTCGCCCCGGGGCTGGGCCTGGACGCGGTCGGCGTGGTGGACCTGGACGGTCCCCCGCAGGTGCTCGGGACGGCCCTGGGAGCGTTCCGCGTGTTCGCCGGCTACGCCGGGTGGAGCGAGGGCCAGCTCCGGGAGGAGATCGACGAGGGCGCGTGGTTCGTGGTCGACGCGGTCCCCTCGGACGTGTTCACCACGTCCCCCGAGGGCCTGTGGGCCCGGGTGCTGCGGCGCCAGGGCGGGCGGATGGCACTCCTGTCCACCTACCCGGACGATCCCACCATGAACTGAGCGCCCACCGGTGTGGGTGCGGCACCCTATACCGTGGAACGCAGACGTCGAAAGGTGTGAGGCACGATGGCGATGGACATCCTCAACAAGGTCCTTCCTGACAGCGAGACCAGGCCGGACATCTCCCACGACAGCGGGGACCGGGAGCGGTTCGCCCACTACGTGCAGAAGGACAAGATCACCGAGAGCGCCGTCACCGGCAACCCCGTGATCGCCCTGTGCGGGAAGGTCTGGGTCCCCAACCGGGACCCCAAGAAGTTCCCGGTGTGCCCCGACTGCAAGAAGGCCTACGAGGAGATGATGAAGTAGGACGTCTCCACGTCGCCTCCACGCGGTGGGCGCCACACGGAAGGCCTTGGCACGCGAACGTGCCAAGGCCTTCGTGCTCTCCGCGGGCCCCGGGCCGCCGCGCGTGCCCCCGCTCTCCGGCGGACGCGCTCCGCGGCCCTGCGGGCGCCCGGGCCGTGCCCGCTC
>NZ_JBSHDN010000338.1:0-3986 GCF_053616335.1 Nocardiopsis sp. NPDC055824 | reverse complement strand
CCGCCCGGACGGCGGGGCGGCCCACGGCCTAGCGCTCCAGGTAGGCGCGCAGGTGGCGGGCGGTGAGGGTGTCGCCCTCGGCCACCAGCTCGGCGGGACTGCCCTCGAAGACCACGCGGCCGCCGTCGTGCCCGGCGCCCGGCCCCAGGTCGATGAGGTGGTCGGCGTGCGCCATGACCGCCTGGTGGTGCTCGATCACCACCACCGTGTTGCCGTCGTCGACCAGACGGTCCAGCAGGGCGAGGAGCCGGTCCACGTCGGCCAGGTGCAGGCCGGTGGTGGGCTCGTCCATCACGTACACCGCCCCCTCCTTGGCCATGCTGATCGCCAGCTTCAGGCGCTGGCGCTCACCGCCCGACAGGGTGGTCAGCGGCTGGCCCAGGCCCAGGTAGCCCAGGCCGACGTCGTAGAGCCGGTCCAGGATGGTGCGGGCGTTGCCGGTGGTGAAGAACTCCCGGGCCTCCACCACCGACATGGAGAGCACCTCGCTGATGTTCCTGCCGCGCAGTTCGTGGGTGAGCACCTCGGGCCGGAACCGCTTGCCCTCGCACTGCTCGCAGGTGGAGGCGACTCCGGCCATCATCGCCAGGTCGGTGTAGATGACCCCCGCGCCCTTGCACTCGGGGCAGGCCCCCTCGGAGTTCGCGCTGAACAGGGAGGACTTGACCTTGTTGGCGCGGGCGAAGGCGGTGCGGATCGGGTCGAGCAGGCCGGTGTAGGTGGCCGGGTTGGAGCGGCGCGACCCGCGGATCGGTGACTGGTCGACCACCACCACGCCCTCCCTTCCGGGGAGGGCGCCGTGGATGAGCGAGCTCTTGCCCGATCCCGCGACCCCGGTGACCACGGTGAGCACCCCCAGGGGGACGTCCACGCTGACGTTCTTGAGGTTGTGGCTGTCGGCCCCGGTGATGGAGATGGCCCCGGTGGGGCGGCGGACCTCGGCCCGCAGGGTGGCGCGGTGGTCCAGGTGGTCGCCGGTGAGGGTGCCCGAGGCGCGCAGTCCGGCCACGTCCCCGGTGTAGGTGATCCGCCCGCCGGACGGTCCGGCGCCCGGCCCCAGGTCCACCACGTGGTCGGCGATCGCGATCGTCTCGGGCTTGTGCTCGACCACCAGCACGGTGTTGCCCTTGTCGCGCAGGCTCACCAGCAGGTTGTTCATCCGCTCGATGTCGTGCGGGTGCAGGCCCACGGTGGGCTCGTCGAAGACGTAGGTGACGTCGCTGAGGCTGGAGCCCAGGTGGCGGACCATCTTGACGCGCTGGGCCTCGCCGCCGGACAGCGTGCCCGACTCCCGGTCCAGGCTGAGGTAGCCCAGGCCGACCTCGACCAGGGAGTCGAGGGTGTGGCCGAGGTTGTCCAGCAGCGGCTTCACCGAGGGCTCGTCCAGGGAGCCGATGAAATCGGCGAGCTCGTTGATCTGCATGGACGAGCACTCGGTGATGGTGCGTCCGGCGACCTTGACCGAGCGGGCCTCGGCGTTGAGCCGCGTGCCCTCGCACTCGGGGCACGTGGAGTAGGTGACGGCGCGGTCCACGAAGGCACGGATCCCGGGCTGCATGGAGTCGCGGTCCTTGGCCAGGTAGGTGCGCTTGAGCTTGACCACCAGCCCCTCGTAGGAGAAGGAGTTGCCGCCCACCTTGACGCGGGTGGCGGGACCGTGGAGGAAGGTCTCCCACTCCTCGGGGGTGTAGTCGCGCAGCTTGCGGTCCGGGTCGAGGAACCCGGAGTTGGCCATGACCTGCCAGTACCAGGAGTCCACCGCGAACCCGGGGACGGTGATGGCGCCCTCGTTCAGCGACAGGTCCCGGTCGTAGAGCTCCTCCAGGTCGACCTGGTTGGTGCGGCCCAGCCCCTCGCACTCGGGGCACATGCCCTCGGAGTTGTTGAAGCTGAACACGCTCGACGGCTCCAGGCGCGGGGTGCCGACCCGGCTGAAGACGATCCGCAGCATGGCCGCGGCGTCGGTGGCGGTGCCGACGGTGGAGCGGGAGTTGGCGCCCATCCGCTCCTGGTCGACGATGATGGCGGCGCTCAGGTTGCGCAGGGTGTCCACGTCGGGTCTGCCCTGGCTGGGCATGAACGACTGGACGAACGTCGTGTAGGTCTCGTTGATGAGTCTTTGCGACTCGGCGGCGATCGTGCCGAACACGAGGGAGGACTTTCCCGACCCGGACAGGCCGGTGAACACGCTCAGCCTCCGCTTGGGGATGTCCACCGAGACGTTGGCGAGGTTGTTCTCCCTTGCGCCCCTGACCTGGATGGTGTCGTGGCTGTCGGCCATGGAGGTGGGTTCGGAAGACACGCTGCTCCTCAGAAATCCTTATGCGGTAAACTGGCGGCCTGCGAACGTTAGTTTATGGCATAAGGAGATGCAAGTGGTCATCTACGCCGGGCAGGGTGACGCTCGTCGCTCCATGGGCCTGCTGTGGCGCGCCCCCGCGGACCCGTCCGCGCGTGCCGTCCCCGGCCCCAAGCCCGAACTCAGCGTGGACCTGGTCGTGGAGACCGCCATCGGCGTCGCCGACGAAGAGGGCATGGACGCGCTGTCGATGCGCGCGGTGGGACAGCGGCTCGGGCGCACCGCCATGTCGCTGTACACCTACGTGGCCAGCAAGAACGAGCTCATCGAGCTGATGTACGACCACGCGTTCGGGGAGCTCGCCGAAGCAGCCGAAGCCGATGGCGAACCGGACTGGCGCAAGGCTACGACGAACTGGGCGACCCGGCTGTGGGAGTTCTACCTCCGCCACCCCTGGGCGCTGGAGGTGTCCCAGGCCAGGCCGGTGCTGGGCCCCAACGAGTACCGGCTGTTCGAGTCCATGGCCCTCGTGCTGCACCGTGCGGGTCTGGACGCCGCCGGGATCCGCAGCACCTACGGCAACCTCTTCTCCCTCGTGCGCGGCTCCGTGCGGACGGCCGCGGAGGCCCGCCGCGCCGAGGCCGTGACGGGAGCGCCCGAGGACGAGTGGTGGTTCGCCCGGTCCGCGCAGCTGGACGAGCTCGTGCCCGACTTCGCCGAGCGCTTCCCCACCCTCGCCCGCATGTCCGAGGCGGGCGCGTTCTCCAACGAGGACGAGAGCGAGCCCTACCTGGAGCAGGAGGCGTGGGAGACCTTCCAGTTCGGTCTGAACGCCCTGCTCGACGGGGTGCGGGGCAAGCTCAGCGCGCGGACCCGCCCGGAACCGCGCACGTGATGATCTCCTCGGAGGCGTCCGTGAGCGGACCGCGGGCCCAGTCGCCGTACCGGGCCCGTACCTCCAGGCCGGCCCCGGCCAGGAGCGCGTCGAGCGCGCCGAAGTCCGGGAAGCGCAGCGTGCTGCGGCTGTGCCGGACCTCTCCGCCCCACGCGGTACTGGAGTAGGCGGTGGTGAAGGTGACCAGGTCGCCCTCCACACCCTCCAACCGGTGCACGGAGGTCGCCTCGGCCCCGTCCGGACCGGTCACCGTGCGCGTGCGCGAGGGCCGCCACGCCTCCCAGCCCCGCGCCGCGGGGTTGCGCGTCTCGAACACGAACCGGCCGTCCTCCGCCAGGGCCCGCCGCACGGCCGCCAGGGCCGACCGGAGCTCCTCGTCCGTGGTGAGCACCTGGAACGCGTGCCCGGTCATCACGACGAGGTCGAACTCGTTCTCGAAGGACGTCGTCGCCAGGTCTCCGAGGACCCACTCGACGTCCCCGCGGTCGCATCGGCCGACCTCCAGCATCGCGTCGGCGGGATCGAGCCCCACCAGCCGCCCCGTGTGGCCCCGCCTCCTGGCCTCCCGCTGGAGCAACCCGGTGCCGCAGCCCACGTCCAGGACCGACCGCGCGGACATGACCAGGTCGATGTAGAAGGCGTCGTCGGGGGCCAGGCCCCAGGGGTGGAAGACGTCGTAGAGTTCGGCCATCGCAGCATCGGAGAAGACGTTGTCGACCATGCGGCCAGTGTGGTGGACCGGCCCCGCGCCCGCACCCGGATTTCCCGGCCCGCGCCCCTCCGCCCTCGGAG
>NZ_JBSHDN010000337.1:0-3989 GCF_053616335.1 Nocardiopsis sp. NPDC055824 | reverse complement strand
TCCCAGGCCTGACGGGGGAGCGTCCGCACGACCGGTCCCGCCGACTCGTCGGCGGGACCGGTCGCGTTTCCGGCGCCTTCCGCCCGGCCCGTCCTCCCCGGCGCGGCCGCGCCCTCCGACGCCCCGCACGCGGCCCCTGCGCCCGGATTCCCGGCCCCGGCGGCACTCCGCCCGCGTGTCCTCCCGGCCCGAGCGCGCTCCTCGTCGTCACCCGGGGTCACGCTGTCGTCGCCTTCTGGTCGCCTCCACTTCTGGAAAAAATAATTAATTAGTATTTATTCTTGACGTTACCTGCGTCACGGTGGCATGCTCTCAGCGAGCCACAGAGGTGTCCGCGCAGGTGAGAGCGGGCGCTGACATATCAGGGAGGTCCCCCATGGAGAGACGACCGCGGCGCTTCCGCGGGCGCGCGCTCGCCGCACTGGCGGTAGCCGTGTGCGCGGTGACGCTCGCAGGGTGCGCCGGAGGAAGACTCGGCGAGGACGGCCGCATCGGCGTCGTCTACATGGACGCCCAGGGCTACTACGCCGGGGTCCGCCAGGGCATGCAGGACCACGCCGAGGAGTCCGGGCGCGAACTCCAGCTCCTCGAGCTCAACGCCCGCGGCGACGCCTCCGAGGAGAGCACCTTCGTGGACGTGACCGCCTCCGCGGGCGTCGACGTGCTCGTCCTGTCCCCGGTCTCGGCCACCGCCTCCATCCCCGCCCTGCGGCTGGCCCACGAGAGCGGCATCCCCGTCGTCTGCTACAACACCTGCATCGAGGACGAGGCCGCCCGCGAGTACGTCACCTCCTACATCCTCGGTGACCCGCACGAGTTCGGCCGCCTGCTGGGCGAGGCCGCCGCGGAGCACTTCGAGGCCGAGAAGGTCGACGACCCCAAGATCGCCGTCCTCAACTGCGAGTTCGTCGAGGTGTGCGTCCAGCGGCGCGAGGGCTTCGAGGAGGCGCTCTTCGACCGCCTCCCGGACGCCGAGATCGTCGCCAACCAGCAGGGCGCCACCATCGACGAGGCCGTCGACGTGGGCGAGCGCGTCCTCACCGCCCACCCCGACCTCGACGCCTTCTACGGCGAGGCCGGCGGAGCCACCATGGGCGCGGTCCGCGCCGTGAACAGCAGGGGCCGCGACGGCGACGTCGTCGTCTTCGGCAGCGACATGTCCACCGACGCCGCCCGCGCCCTGGCCGACCACACGGTCCTCAAGGCCAACGTCGACATCTCCGGCATCGCGGTGGGCCGCATGGCCGGGCAGACGGTCGAGGACATCATCGCGGGCGAGGAGGGCGGCGAGTTCGTCACCAACGCCCCCATCGACCTCTACACCACGCCGGAGGACGGCTCCCGGTGGCTGGAGGAGCACCCGGACGGCATCCCGTGACCGGCGACCCGCACCCCAGCCATCCCACCCGTCCCACCAGTGGAGCACCCATGAGCGACACCTCCCCGGTAGCGGCCGACGCGCCGGTCGTGGCCCGCACCCGGGCCGCCACCAAGACCTACCCCGGGGTCAGGGCCCTGGACGGCGCCGACTTCGAGGTCCGCGCCGGAGAGGTCCGCGCGCTGCTCGGCCGCAACGGAGCCGGAAAGTCCACCCTCATCCGCATGCTCTCCGGGGTGGAGACCCCGGACACGGGCGAGGTCGAGATCGACGGCACGCCCCTCGGGGAGGGCGGCGTCCGCCGGGCCGCCGAGCTCGGCGTGGGCACCGTCTACCAGGAGCTCAGCCTGGTCCCGCAGCTGTCCGCCGCCGAGAACCTCTACCTCGGGACGTGGCCCACCACCGCCGGGCGCGTCGACCACGCCGCCATCAGGAACGGCGCCCGCGAGGCCTTCGCCGAACTCGGCGTCGACATCGACCCCGCCGCCGCGGCCGGCGACCTGCCCCTCGCCCAGCAGCAGCTCGTGGAGATCGCGCGCGCCCTGCGCTCGCGCCCCCGCCTGCTGATCCTGGACGAGCCGACCAGCGCCCTCGCCGCGGGCGAGGCCGACATCGTCCTGGAGGCGGTCACGCGCGTCGCCGCGAGCGGCGTCGGCGTCATCTACGTCAGCCACCGCCTGGACGAGATCCGCCGGGTCGCCGACACCGTCACGGTCATGCGCGACGGGACCGTCGTGGAGACCGTCCCCGTCAAGGGGGCCACCACCGCCCGGATCGTCTCCCTCATGCTCGGCCACGACGAGCAGGAGCAGGAGAGGCCCGGCGGTAAGGTCGACCGCTCCGGGACCCCGCTGCTGTCCGTGCGGGGCCTGTCCGTCCCGCCCAAGGTCGGCGACGTCTCCTTCGACGTCCACCCCGGCGAGGTCCTGGGCCTGGGCGGGCTGATGGGCTCCGGCCGCACCGAGATCCTGCGCGCGCTGGCCGGCTTCACCCCCGCCACCGGGACGATCGAGGTCGAGGGCACGCCCGTCGCCAGGCCCACGCCGCGGACCATGAAGCGCCTCGGCGTCGGCATCACGCCCGAGGACCGCAAGGGCGAGGGCGTCGTCCCGCTCCTCGGCGTCTCCGAGAACATGGTGATGACCTGGTTCGGCGGCGCCTCCAGGGCGGGCACGGTCCTGCCCTCCCGGGTGTCGGCCATCGGCGGCGGGCTCATCGAGCGCTTCTCCATCAAGGCCGCACGCCCCGACACACCGATCGTCAACCTCAGCGGCGGCAACCAGCAGAAGGCCGTCATCGGCCGCTGGCTGCACGCCGGGAGCCGCATCCTGCTCCTGGACGAGCCCACGCGGGGCGTGGACGTCGAGGCCAAGGCCCAGATCTACCGCATCGTGCGCGAACTGGCCGCCACGGGCGCGGCGGTCGTCTTCGTCTCCAGCGAACTGGAGGAGCTGCCCCTCGTGTGCGACCGCGTGCTCGCGCTGCGCGGCGGACGCCTCGAAGGCGAGTTCACCGGCGACGACATCACCCTGGACAACATCATGGCCGCCGCGATGGCGGCGTGAACGGCGAGGAACTATGACCACCACCACCCAGGTCACCGGCGAGGCGGTCTCCGCCCGCGGCGACCTCATCGGCCGCTTCGGCCCCCGTCTCAACGAGATCGGCCTGCTGGCCGCCATCGTGCTCCTCTACGTCGTGCTCGGCTCCACGGCCGCCGGGTTCCTGAGCCTGGACAACCAGCTCGGACTCCTGCGCAACGCCGCGATGATCGGCATCGCCGCCTGGGGCGTCACCCTGGTGATCGTCGCCGGCGAGATCGACATCAGCATCGGCCCGGCGGTCGCCTTCGCGTCCGTCATCGTCGCCAAGGGCGCCACCGAGTGGAACATCGGCGTGGGCGGGGCGATCGTCCTCACCCTCGTGATGGGCGTCCTGTGGGGAGCCCTCGCCGGGTGGCTGCGCGCCCGGTTCAACGTCCCCTCGTTCATCACCACGCTCGGACTGTGGAGCGTCCTGGGCGGCCTCGCCCTCTACATGACCGACGCCCTGCCGGTCCCGCTCCCCGAGAGCGCCGTGTTCGACGTCCTGGGCGGATCGGTCCTGGGCGTGCCGACCTCCGCGGTGATCATGCTGGTCCTGTTCGCGGTCTTCGCGTACGTCTCCCGCTACACCGCCTACGGCCGCTCCGTCTTCGCCACCGGCGGCAACGCCGCTGCCGCCCGGCTCGCCGGGATCAACGTCTCCCGGGTGCGGATCGCGCTGTTCGCCACGACCGGCCTGCTCGCCGCCATCACCGGCGTGCTCATGGCGGCCCGCTTGGGGTCGGGCAACGGCGGCGCCGCCGCCGGGTTGGAGTTCGACGTCATCGCCGCCGTCGTCATCGGCGGCACCGCCCTGGCGGGCGGGCGCGGCTCGCTCGGCGGGACCTTCCTCGGCGTCATCTTCATCACCGTCATCGCCAACGGGCTGGTCCTGCTCGGGGTCAACTCGTTCTTCCAGGACGTGGTGCGCGGCCTCATCATCGTGGCGGCCGTCCTCGTCAACGTCATCATCAGCAGGCGCGAGTCCGCCCACAGACTCACCTAGCGGAGCGCCCGCGGGACCGCAC
>NZ_JBSHDN010000336.1:0-4020 GCF_053616335.1 Nocardiopsis sp. NPDC055824 | reverse complement strand
GCGGTGCGCAGGCTCAGGCCGCGCCGCCCCTGCCTGCCCGACGGCGCAGCGCCGCCCCGTCTTTCTACCCCACCAATCACCATCCCCTGATGATCCCCATCATCAAAGGTCTGTGGACGGGCGCCACGACAGCCAGCCCGACAGCGTGTCGCCCACAGTGACTCCGCAATGACGCGGAGTTCCCTGCTCCACCTTCAAAGTAGAAGAGCGGAGGGTCTCCCCGCAGCGTTTTCGCAGAAAAAGCCCGAGAAAACTTCTGGGAGGCCCCGCGGGGCCTTCCGCCCCCTCTTCCGCGGGAGGTCCGGGATCCTCCGGGTAGACCCTGGGCATGAGAGTGGCTATCACTGGGGCCTCCGGGCTCATCGGCGGGGCGCTGGCCGCGTCCCTGCTCGACGACGGACACACGGTGGTGCGCCTGGTCCGGCGCCTTCCGCGTGGCGGCACCCCTCCGAACGTGGAGGAGGCGGAGTGGCGCCCCGAGCAGGGGCGCGTCGACACCGTGGCCCTGCACGAGGCCGACGCCGTCGTGCACCTGGCCGGGGCCCCGGTCGGACCCACCGTGTGGACCAGGCACCGGCGCACGGTCATCCGGCGCAGCCGGGTCCGCGGCACCCGCACCCTGGCCCGGGCGCTGGCGGGGATGCCCTCCCCTCCCCCGCGGCTGCTGACGGCGTCGGGGATGCACTACTACGGGGACACCGGGGGCGGGGTGGCCACCGAGGAGAGCCCTCCGGGCGCGGGTTTCCTGGCCCGGACGTGCCAGGCCTGGGAGGAGGCGGCGGCCCCGGCCCTCGAGGCGGGCCTGTCCGTGGCGTACATGCGCACGGCGGTGGTGCTCGACCGCTCGGGGGGCCTGCTGCGCACGCTGCTGCCGCTCTACCGGGCCGGTCTGGGCGGACGCCTGGGGTCGGGGGCGCAGTACATGAGCTGGATCGCGCTGCGCGACCAGGTGGGGGCGATCCGGTTCCTGCTGGAGCACCCGGAGGTGACGGGGCCGGTGAACATGTGCTCGCCGGAGCCGGTGAGCAACGCCGCGTTCACCCAGGCCCTGGGGGAGGTCCTGCGGCGCCCCACGGTCATCCCGGTCCCCGCGACGGCGCTGCGCGCGACCCTGGGCGACTTCGCGGAGGAGACCTCCCTGATCGACCTGAGGGCCGCGCCCGAACGCCTGGAGCGGGCCGGCTATTCCTTCCTGCTGCCCACCATCGACAGTGCGCTATCCGACATCCTGGCCCGACCGGCGCACCGCGCCGGGGCGTAAGGTGGTTGTGTGAGTGATCTCGTTTACGCATGGCTGGGCGACGCTCCCGTCCCGTACCACCAGGGCTGGGATCTCCAGAAGCGGCTCCACGAGGGCCGCGTCGCCGATGAGGTGGCCGACACCGTCCTGTTCCTGGAACACGAGCCCGTGTACACCGCGGGAAAGCGCACCGGGAGGTGGGATCGTCCCATCACTGATCCCGGCGCCCCCGTCGTGGACATCGACCGGGGCGGCAAGATCACCTGGCACGGCCCCGGCCAGCTGACGGTGTACCCCATCGTGCGCATGCCGGACCCCGTGGACGTGATCGCCTACGTGCGCATGCTGGAGGAGGCCGTCATCCGCTCCGTCGCGGAGTACGGCCTGACCGGCAGGCGGGTGGAGGGGCGGACCGGGGTGTGGCTCGACGCCGACCCCGGGCGCGGCCTGATCGAGCGCAAGGTCGCCGCCATCGGGTGCCGGATCGCCCGCGGGGTCGGTATGCACGGACTCGCACTGAACTGCAACAATGACATGTCGTGGTTCGACCGGATCGTCCCGTGCGGAATCACCGACGCCGGGGTGACCTCGCTCTCCGCCGAACTCGGGCGCGAGGTGACCGTGGCCGACGTGAGGCCCCGGATGGAACGGCACCTGGCGGACGTCCTCGGCGCGGAGGGGTACAGCCACGCCGACGGCGCCGAGCTGCTCGGCGCCACCGCCCGTGGATGACACACCACACCATGAGCCAGTCCCCACCGGGACGCAGCCGCCCCCACGAAGGGCGAGAGGGTCCCGTCACGGGGCACAGAAGGGAACGGGTTCACGTTGACCATCGCTCCTGAGGGCCGCAGGTTGCTGCGCGTGGAGGCGCGCAACAGCGAGACCCCCATCGAGAAGAAGCCGCCGTGGATCAAGATCAAGGCGCACATGGGGCCCGAATACACCGAGCTCCAGTCCCTGGTCAAGAGCGAGGGCCTGCACACGGTGTGCCAGGAGGCCGGGTGCCCCAACATCTACGAGTGCTGGGAGGACCGGGAGGCGACGTTCCTCATCGGCGGCGACCAGTGCACGCGGCGCTGCGACTTCTGCCAGATCGCCACGGGCAAGCCCAGCGCCCTGGACCGGATGGAGCCGACCAAGGTCGCCAACTCCGTGAAGAAGATGGAGCTGCGCTACGCCACCATCACCGGTGTGGCCCGTGACGACCTCGAGGACGGCGGCGCCTGGCTGTACGCCGAGACGGTCCGCAAGATCCACGAGCTCAACCCGGACACCGGCGTCGAGCTGCTCATCCCCGACTTCAACGCCGACCCCGACCAGCTGGCCGAGGTCTTCGGCTCGCGGCCCGAGGTGCTGGCGCACAACGTCGAGACGGTGCCCCGGATCTTCAAGCGCATCCGTCCGGGCTTCCGCTACGAGCGCTCCCTCCGGGTCATCACCGAGGCGCGCGCGGACGACCTCGTCACCAAGTCGAACCTGATCCTGGGCATGGGCGAGACCCGTGAGGAGATCAGCGAGGCGATGCGCGACCTGCACGAGGCCGGCTGCGACCTGCTCACCATCACCCAGTACCTGCGCCCCTCCAAGCTGCACCACCCGATCGACCGGTGGGTGAAGCCCGAGGAGTTCGTGGAACTGGGACAGGAGGCCGAGGAGATCGGCTTCGCCGGCGTCATGTCGGGGCCGCTGGTGCGCTCGTCCTACCGCGCAGGCCGCCTCTACAAGCAGGCCCGCGAGAAGCGCGACGCCGAGAACGCCGCCCTGGCGGGCGGCGTCTGATGGGCGTTTCGCCCGAGTCGTGACCAAGCTGGAACGGTGGCCCACGGGCCACCGTTCCTCATGTAGGGGCACCTCCACATATCCTGGTGGCGAGAGGCGCCCAGCTGGCCGGCGCCGTGAGGCGCAGCACCCAGGTCGACCGCGAAGAGGAGGCAAGGCAGCCCAGGGACCCCGTCCCCGCCGACACCGCGTCGGCGCGCTGCCTGAGAGCACGATGGCGAAAAAGCCCAAGGGTTCAGAGACCACGACCCCCGCCAAGGGCGGGGCCGAGAAGCAGCCCGGTCGGCTCAAGCAGATCGGCATGGTCGCCAAGGTCGTCCACCAGCAGAGTCCCCGCAGCATCCCGCTGGCGGTCGGTGTCGCGGTGGTCGTCCTCGCGGTCTTCGTCGGCATCGGCATCTGGACCGGCTCCTGGATCCTGTGGCCGCTGACGGGCCTGCCGGTCGCCTTCCTGACCGGTTTCATCATCTTCACGCGCTCCGCGCAGCGCGTCCAGTACAAGATGCTGGACGGGCGCCTGGGCGCGGGTATGGCGATCCTGGACAACATGCGCGGCAACTGGGTGGTCGAGCCGGGCGTGGCCGCCAACAAGCAGATGGACGTCGTCCACCGCGTGGTGGGACGGCCGGGCGTGATCCTGGTCGGCGAGGGCGACCCGGGCCGGCTCAAGCCGCTGATCGCCGGGGAGAAGAAGCGGGTCGCGCGGGTCGCGCACGACACGCCCATCTACGACTTCAAGGTCGGCAACGGCGAGGGCCTGGTGCCGATCTCCAAGCTCCAGCGCACGCTGGTCAGGCTCCCGCGCAACCTGGACAAGTCCGGGGCCGCCGAGCTGAACTACCGCCTCAAGGCCCTGCCCGCCAAGATGCAGATGCCCAAGGGCCCGATGCCCAAGGGCGCGAAGATGCCCCGGGGCATGCGGGGCCAGATGGGCGGGTAGCGACCCGGCCGGCCTCTCACGGACACGGGACGGGGGCCGTCGCACCGACAGGTGCGGC
>NZ_JBSHDN010000335.1:0-4191 GCF_053616335.1 Nocardiopsis sp. NPDC055824 | reverse complement strand
GCCTCCGGCAGTGCGGCAGCGCTCCACCGCGTGGTCCGAGCCGACGCCCCTTCCCCATCGAAGGAGTTCTGTGGAGAACAGCATGAGTACCCCCGCACCATCACACAGCGCGCCGCATACGCACTGGAGCCCGCGGTTGGGCGTGCAGATCGTGGCCCTGCTTCTGGCGAACATCGTGGCGGACACGGTCATCGTGGCCCCGCTGCTCGTCCTGCCCCAGATGCTCGACCACTTCGACACCACCCAGGCGGCCTGGATCAGCTCGAGCGCCATGTTGGCCGGAGCGATGTGGGCGCCGTTGTTCGGCAAGAGCGCCGACATCCACGGCAAACGCAAGATGCTCACGGTCGTACTGCTCATCGCCTGCGGGGGTGCGCTGGTCTGCGTGGCCGCTCCCACTCTCTGGGTCTTCATCCTGGGCCGGATGATGCAGGGCGCCGCCGTAGCGGCGGTCTTCCTCACCGCCGCCATCGTCCGCGACCTGTGCGCACCGAAGGTCGCGATGCCCGCCGTGGGGGCGGTCACCACGGGGGCCGGATTTCTGGGAATCGGGTTGAGCGTCCTGATCGAGGCCATGGCAGGGCAGTTCGGCTTCAAGGCGGTCTTCGCGGCCTCGGCCCTACTCGCGATCCTCGCAGTCGTCTGCATCCGCGCCGTGGTTCCGGATCACGGGGTCAGGACACCGGGACGCGTCGACGTGGTCGGGGCCCTGCTGCTCGGGGGCGGCCTGACCGCTGTGCTCGGGTACATCAGCCTCGGCTCCGGCCTCGGGTGGTTCAGCGCAGGGGCGCTCGCCCTGTTCGGCGTCGGAGCGGCGCTGTTGACCAGGTGGTTCCTGGTGAGCAGCCGGATACCCGAGCCCGTGATCGACATCAGGAACCTGGGGCGGCCGTTGCTGCTCACCCTCCTGGTCGTCGTGCTCGGCAGCGGTGCGGTGCAGAGCATGGACCAGCTCCTGAGTCTCATCGCGCAGGTCTCACCCGACCAGCAGCTCGGCTACGGCCTCGACGCGACAGGGTCGCTGAGTCTGCTGTTCGGTGTCCCGGCCGTCGGGATCATCATCGGTGGTCTGATCTCGGGCTGGGTGGCCGCACGCTTCGACCCGTCCGTCGCCCTGACCGGAGGCGTTCTGCTAGGAGTCGCGGGTGCCATCGGGATGTTCGCGGGTGCGGCCTCGTTCCCCGCCGCGATCTGCTTCGGCGTGCTGCTCAACGTCAGCATGGGGGCGCTGACGGCCTCCGGGTTCAACATGGCCGGCGAGCTCACGCCACCGGAGCGTCAGGGCGTGATCGCCAGCATGGTCACCGTCACCAGCGCGATCGGCTCGGTCTGCATGAGTTTCGTCGGAGCCGCCGTGCTGTCCTCGACCACCGTCGTCGTCGACGGGACCACGGTGAACTCCGCCACCGGGGTGTTCGGCTACATCGCCATCTCCGCAGGGGTCTTCCTGGCCGCCACGGTGCCCGCCTGCCTGTTGCTGGCACAACGGCGCCGTGCGGCGCGCGCCTCCGGCTCGCCCGTCCCCCGGGGCACTCCCGGTGACGGATGACGGCGGGACGCCCCCCGCCGGGCGAGGGTGTCGGGCGCCGGGGCGTGCCGCTATGTTCACGGGGTTCGCCGGGATGTGGTCGAAGCCAGGTTCCCTCGACCACGCCGGGGGCCCTGAGAGGTGAGGTCTTCAGCGACCTCGGGAGTTCCATGGGACCGAAGGGGAGCGTCACCGCGCCTGAGAGGCTCGACCCCGTGGAACCCTGTCGTGGCTCGGTGCGTGAAGAGCTGCGAGAACCGGCGCGGCAGCGGCCCGGATGCCGTCGCCCCGTTTCACGAGGGGCGGAAACAGCGGTGGCTTTGTCCTCCACCGGAGGCGGAAACCCGCTGGCCTGTGCGCATGCGGTTTCTCTCCGGGCCTGCGAAGATCATTTATGTGAGGTTCAATACTCCTTTGCGGGAGGAGGGGGTTTCTCGAAAAACTGCCTACACCCTGGCCTGTGGTTTCTCGAAGTCAGCGCTTCTCTTCGGGTGGGTGCGCCGTGGTCGGGGTTTCCTGTCCTCTTGACGCGTTTCGCAGGGGGTAGTAATTTTACGAGAAGCTTCGCCCGGTTCGGCGGAAAAGAAAAGCCCTCTCCGTGTCGCTCTTCCGGTGGTGCATTTTGCTTTCATTCCGGCCGGTGTCGATGTTCGGCCGATGTTCGGAGGTGCGGTGCTCGGGCGGTTGCATGCGCGAACGGGGCCGCGTCCAACTGAGGGTTCCTGGTTCAGGGGGAGGCATGACCGTCGTCGGCATAGGAGGCAGGGTCCTGGGCGGGGGCGGCCTTCACGCCTGCCTGCTTCTCCTGTTTCCTTGGAGCATATCCTCCGACGTGCACCCCCCGACGGCGTTCGCCGTTTTATCGGCGGCCTATGGGTCGCTGCTCCTGATAACGACTCTCCCGAGTCTTGTCGCGTTCGCTGTCGAGGTCAGGAGGAGAGTGCCCAGGGGTGGCTCGCGGGAATTCGGGGCGACCAAGGCGACCTCTGCCTCCGTGGCCGGTTTCTTCTACTTCGCCCTGCCGTTCTCCCTCGTTTTCACCGAGGGATTCACCGCCCTGAACACGGCGGTGTCCGTGATGGGATTCGCCATCGGCTTCCTCCTGCACAGGATGTTCCTGCGGCTCAGCTTCGAGGGATCGTCGCGTACAGCCTTCTCCCCCCTTCTCGCAATGGCGGCCCCTTTCCCGCTTCTCCTGATGAGGGCATGGCCGTTCTAGTGCTCCCCCGGAACCCTGCTCCCAGCGGCTCGGGGAGCCGATAGGGCCGCGCCTCCCCCGACCGGGGACGTGCCCGGACCGGTACGGGTTCCGGCGCACAGGGGTGGGGCCCCGCGCGGGGGTGCGCGGGGCCCCGAGGGGGGCGCGGGGGTCCGGTCAGTGGACGAAGAAGCCGTCGAAGCGGCCTCCCTCGCAGATCAGGCCGCTGGGGGAGTCCTCGCTCTCCTTGACGACGCCTCCGCCCTTCCTGCACATCTCCTCCGTGATGTACTCGGCCCCGGGGGGCGGTGGCGGTGCGGCCGCCGCGGGGGCGGCCGACGCCGTGAGGGCGGCGGCGGTCAGGGCGAGGGCGGCGAAGAGGATGCGCATCGGTTTCCTCTGAGCGTGTCGAGCGGGGTGCCTACGCCACAGGGATCCCCCGCTCTCGGGCCTGAAAACCCTGTGAGCTGCTGAGACGCGAAGACGGGCGCGGCATATCGCCACCAAGGGCCACGAGTCGCCCCCGACCTGGGGGCCAGGTCGGCGGCGGGCGCCGAGCGCCCGACGGGGCGGAGGGCCCCGAACCGGTCCCGGTGCGGGGTCTCGTCACAGGTTTCCGAGGGGACGTGTCGTGACGACCCTCACGGCACCGGCCAGGGACGATGTTGTACGTTGGGGTCGAGACCCGCTCCTCGGGTCAGCGGACGAGGGAGCCGTACCCGCGCCACGACAAGACGGCCTCGAAAGGGGCTTGTCCATGGCATGGTTCGTTCTCGTCGTCTCCGGGGTCCTGGAGGCCGTCTGGGCCACCGCCCTGGGCGCGTCGAAGGGTTTCTCCCGATGGCGCCCCACACTCCTGTTCGCCGTCGCCCTGGTCGCGAGCATGGCGGGTCTGGCCTGGGCCATGACCTCGCTGCCGACCGGCACCGCCTACGCCGTCTGGGTGGGCATCGGCGCCACGCTCACCGTCCTGTGGGGGTTCCTCACCGGCAAGGACCGCGCCACCTGGGGCAAGTCCCTGCTCCTGGTGCTGCTCATCGGTTCGATCATCGGTCTCAAGGCGGTGAGCTGACATGCCGTGGATCATCCTGCTCATCAGCGCGGTGTTCGAGGCCGTGTGGGCCACCGCACTGGGAATGTCCAACGGGTTCAGCGAACCCGGCCCGACCGTCGTGTTCCTCGTGGCACTGGCGATCAGCATGGCCGGCCTGGGCTGGGCGGCCAAGCACATCCCCATCGGCACCGCCTACGCGGTCTGGGTCGGCCTCGGCGCCGCGCTGACCGTGTTCTACGCGATGTTCACCGGCGGCGAGAGCGTCTCGGCGCTCAAGATCGTCTTCCTCGCCGGGATCATCGCCGCGGTCGTCGGCCTGAAGCTGGTGCCGGAGAAGACCGAACCGGCCCCCGAGTAGCCTCCGGGGCCGCGGGACACGTCGGAGGCCCCCGGCGCGACACGGTGTCGCGC
>NZ_JBSHDN010000334.1:0-4236 GCF_053616335.1 Nocardiopsis sp. NPDC055824 | reverse complement strand
GCGTCCGCACCGGCCGGCGCGGACGCCGGGCCGTCGGCGGCGTGGGGGCGCCCCGCCCGGGGCCGGGGGGTGCGTCGGGGCGGGGGATCGGAGGTGCGTCCGGGGGCCGGGAAGGGTGCGGGGGCGCGGGCTGCCTGGGAGCGGACCGTCAGGAGGGGCCCGTCAGGCCCTCCGCCCGCGGATGGCCCCCCTGCTCCCGCTCCAGGTGCTCCATCGCCAGGGCGAAGTGCTCGCCCATGACGGTGGTGAGGTTCTCCGCCATCGCCTGGGCGAGGACCGCGTCCACGGCCTGCTGCGCGAGCGGGCGCACGCGCCGGATGAGTTCGGCCATCTCGGCGGTCTCCTCGCTGCGGACGACCGTGCCGGGGGCGTGTTCGGCGATGATGTGCTCGGAGACCAGGCGGACCATGTGCTCGGCGACGCCGCCGACCTTGTCGCGCAGGTTCTCGGCTATGTCCAGGACCGAGCCCACGCTCATGCCGAGCTTGACGAGCTCGACGCCCGCGTGCAGCAGCCGGGGGCTGGGGACCCTGAAGCGCAGGCCGTCGCGTTCGAGGACACGCAGGTCGAGGGCGCGCTTTATGGTCTTGGGCGTCACACCCTTGCCGAAGAGGTCCCGGAGTTCCCCGAGCGTGACGTAGTCGGCTATCTCGTCGCTCCAGGCGTCCCCTATGGCCGACTCGAAGCCGAGGATGTCGGAGAGGTCGCCGCCGCGCTCCCAGACCCGGAACATCTCACCGATGTTGGCGAACGTGTAGCCCCGCCGCAGCAGCTGGCCGATGAGCCGCAGGCGTGCCAGGTGGGCCTCGGAGTAGATGCCCACGCGGCCCTCCCTGCGGGGAGGAGCGAGCAGACCTCGGTCCTGGTACACCCGGACGTTGCGGACGGTCGTGTCGGCAAGCCGGGCGAGTTCGTCAATGCGGTATTCGGCCATGGGTCCAGCCTAGAGACCTCCCCGAAGGTTACCCGTCAGTAAATCCGCGCCTCCGGGCCATTGCACCATGACAACGAGCATTGTAACGTTTCCGAAACAGGAGTGAGGGGCGTCACACGCCCGCCCGTCGCGACGCCCCCGCCGCCCCCTGCGGGCCCCCGCCCCGCGCTCCTTCGAGGAGGGACCACGTGTCCGGACACACCGCGAAGACACCCCGGCTCACCGACCGGGAGGACATCGCCAGGCGCCTGCTGCGCGGATCGGCGAAGGCCTCCTTCGACCCGCTCGTCGAGATCGACTGGGACGCCCCCGTCGAGGACCTCTGGGGGATGCGGCCCGAACGGGTCTCCCTCTACGGCACCCACCTGTGGGACCGGCTGACCGACGCCGAGCGGCGCAGGCTCAGCCGCCTGGAGATGGCCAGCACCATGGCCACCGGCATCTGGTTCGAGACGATCCTGATGCAGATGCTCGTCCGCCACGCCTACCACAACGACCCCACCACCAACCACGTCCAGTACGCCTACACCGAGATCGCCGACGAGTGCCGCCACACCGTCATGTTCGCCAGGGCGGTCGGGAAGCTGGGGTCCCGCGCCCACCGGCTCGACCCCGCCGCGCACTTCCTCGGCCGGGTCTTCAAGGCCCTCGCCCACGGCCCGCTGATCTTCGGCGGCGCGCTGTTCGTCGAGGAGATCCTCGACCAGCTCCAGCGGGAGATGATCGGCGACGAGGAGATCGAGCCCGTGGTCCGCGCCACCTCCCGCATCCACGTGATCGAGGAGGCCAGGCACATCCGCTACGCCCGCGAGGAGTTCCACCGGGACTGGGCCGCCCGCGGCCCCCTCGACCGGGCCTACAGCCGCGTCGTCCTCGGACTGGTGACCTACTACTCCGCCACCCGGCTGGTGCACAGGAAGGTCTACGCGCAGCTCGGCCTCGATCCCCGGGAGGCCGCGCGGGCGGCCCGGCGCAACCCCCGCTTCATCGACAGCAAGACCCATCTGTCGCGCAAGGCCGTGAGGACGCTCGGCTCCGCCGGGGCGATCTCCGGCCCCGGCGCGTACTTCTGGCGCAGGGCGGGGCTGCTCGGGCGCTGACGGCGCCTGCCCCCTCCCCCTCTGCCCTTCCCCCTCCGCCCCTCCCGTCCCCGGCGCCCCCGCACCGCCGCGGCCGGGAGCGGCGCCCGGCCGGCGTCCGCGGCCTCGGAGCCGCGGGCACCGGCAGGCACCAGCAGGCACCAGCAGGCACCAGCAGGCACCAGCAGGCACCAGCAGGCACCGAACCTACTCGCGAGTAAATTTCCCATCTCAACCCATTGCATTGTGACAATGCTCGTTGTAACGTTCCCGCAATGACTGTGGAGGAGATCACATGACGCCCCCCTCGCCGCGCCACCTGCGCCGGCTGCCCGGCCGGAACGCCGTCGTCACCGGCGCCTCGGGAGCCTTCGGCAGCGCCACCGTGGCCGTCCTCCGCCACCTCGGCGTGAACGTCGTCGGCATCGACCGCAAGCCCTCCCCCGGCGTCATCGGCTGCGACGTCACCGACGACGGGCAGGTGCGGGACGGCGTCGCGGAGGCCGTCGAACAGCTCGGCGGACGCCTGGACCTGCTCGTCCACTACGCGGGCGTCGGCCCCTCCGTGGACATCGGCCACGCCCCCGGCTCCCCCGCCCACCAGGCGCTGGAGGTCAACCTCCTGGGCACCTGGCGGGTGACCGCGGCCGCGATGCCCTCCCTGCTCGAGAGCAGGGGGCGGATCGTCGTCACGTCGTCGCTGCTGGCCAACCTCCAGCTCCCGCTGGCGGGCGCCTACACGGTCTCCAAGCGCGCGGTCGCCGCCTACGCCGACTGCCTCCGCGCCGAGTACGGGACCCACGTCGGCGTGACGACCGTGTTCCCCGGCTACGTCGACACCCCCATCCACGACAGCTCCCGGGCCACCGGCGCCTCCCTCGACGGCCTCGTCCCCGCCGAGCGGACGCGGGACACGGTGATGGCCGTCGTCCGGGCCGCCGCCGCCCGGCGCGCACCGCGCGACGTGGCCTCCACCGCCCTGGGCACCGCTGCCCTGCACCTGACCAGGCACTTCCCCGGCGCCACCGAGCAGATCGTCTCGCTCCAGCTCGGCCTGCTGCTCGCGGACGGCGCCTTCGACGGGGCGGAGATCGCCCGGGGCCTCCACGCACGCCACGGCGGCCCCGCCACCCAGAACGCGTCCTGAGGAGGGACCAGATGACTGCGGAGACCACGGCCGGGCCCCGGCTCACCGACCGGGAGGACATCGCCAAGCGCCTGCTGCGCGGATCGGCGAAGGCCTCCTTCGACCCGCTCGTCGAGATCGACTGGGACGCCCCCGTCGACCCCGGCATGTGGGCCATCCGCCCCGAGCGGATCTCCCTCTACGGGACGTACCTGTGGGACCGGCTCTCCGACGCCGAGCGCAAGGAGCTCTCACGCCTGGAGGTGGCCAGCGTCGCGACCATCGGCATCTGGTTCGAGACGATCCTGATGCAGATGCTCGTGCGCCACGCCTACCACAACGACCCCACCACCAACCACGTCCAGTACGCCTACACCGAGATCGCCGACGAGTGCCGCCACACCGTCATGTTCGCCAAGATGGTGCAGAAGCTCGGCTGGGAGGCGCACCGGCTGGACCCGGTCACCTACCACCTGGGCCGCGTCTTCAAGGCCATCGCGCACGGCCCGCTGATCTTCGCGGGGGCGCTGTTCGTCGAGGAGGTGCTCGACCAGCTCCAGCGCGAGGCCGTGCCGGACGAGCAGATCCTCCCCCTGGTGCGCTCGGTCGCCCGCATCCACGTGGTGGAGGAGGCGCGGCACATGCGCTACGCCCGCGAGGAGTTCCAGCGCGACTGGGTCACCCGCGGCCCCCTCAACCGGGCCTACAGCCGCATCGTCCTCGGACTGGTGACCTACTACTCCGCCACCCGGCTGATCAACCCCAAGGTGTACGCGCAGGTGGGGCTCGACCCGAAGGAGGCCTACGAGGTCGCCCGGAAGAACCCGCACTGGATCGGCACCAAGACCTGGGCCGCGCGCAAGGTGGTCGGCACCCTGGGCACCGCCGGGGCCATCACCGGACTGGGGCGGTACTTCTGGCGCAAGGCCGGGCTCCTCGGCTGACGCGTCCCCGCGGGACCGCCCGCACGGCCCGCTCCCCGGGGGCGCCCCTCCGCGGGACCCTCCCCGCCGCCGTCGGACCGCCGCGCACCGCGACCGGCCCCCGGCCCCACAGACCCGCCGCCGGAAGACGAGACGCGCCACGTCTTCCGGCGG
>NZ_JBSHDN010000333.1:0-4262 GCF_053616335.1 Nocardiopsis sp. NPDC055824 | reverse complement strand
TACCGAAGGCTTCGCTGCTGTGCGGGGTGACACGCCTGGCGTGACCGGATCGGTGCTTTGATCCCTGATCACACCAGTTACCAAACAGGCCCTAGGAGGGGCCGCCGACGACGCGGTCGCGGATCGCGGTGTCGAAGGCCTCGGCGAACGCGTTGCCCGGGCACTCGGTGTCCAGCCAGTCCCGGTGCCGCGAGATCGCGTCGCCCGGCGTGACGGCGCCCGTGACGGGGTTCACGTACCCGATCCTCTCCGACGGGTCGACGCCGGTCACGGCGCACAGCAGGCGCAGCACGGCCACGAGGGAGTCCTGGGCCGCGTCCGTGGGCAGCTCCTCGGTGAAGTCGCCGAGCAGGCACACCCCCACGTTGCCGTGGTTGAAGCCGAACGCGTGCCCTGCGGTCACCGCGCGCGCCCGGCCCGGGGACGGGACCCCGGAGAAGACGGGCACACCGTCCCCGCCCGAGTGGCGCCCCTCGTAGACCGTCCCCTCCGGGTCGATGAGCACGTGGTAGCCGATGTCGCCCCACGCCTGCTCGACCGCGTGCAGGTAGTGGACCGCCCGCACGTCCGCCGCGGGGTCGTCGCCCGTGGGCATGGCGGTGTGGTGCACGGTCAGCGCCTGCACGGGGTGGAACTCGGGGGCCCACAGGTCCTCACCCTCCTCGCCGAAGCGCCACGACTCGTCGGCGCCCCAGCCGGCCCGGGTACGGAAGGGGATACCGGCGCGGGCGGCGGAGGAGCCGGGGGACAGCGTCACCCGCCCGGGCCCGCCGAGGCGCAGCTCCTCGCCGTCGGTGAGGTTCACGGCGGCGGTGCGCCCGCTGGGCCCGGCCTCGTAGCCGGTGGCGCCCTCCGGCGCGCGCACCAGCGCGACGGCGGACGGCTCGCGGTCGTCACGCCCCCCGGTGTGCAGGTGGACGGGGCGCCACGGCCCGAGGCCGTCGGCGGTCTCGAAGCGGATCGCCGTGTCCCTGCCGCCGGGGGCGCCGGTGACCGCCACCATGTCGAAGCGCCTCTCCGGCCTGACCAGCCCGGTGGAGGAGGAGCGCTCGGCCAGGACCCGCGGGGCCGTGCCGTCGGACGCGGTCCCGGCGAGGGCGGGGCGGGGTGAGGGCAGAGCGGTCCCCAGCGCGGCCAGGCCGGCGGCGGCGGTGGCCCCGGTGAGGAAGGTGCGCCTGTGCATCGTGTGTCCATTCCGTTCGGATCGGTCGGTTCCGGATCGCGCCCGCCGGGGGCAGGGGGAGTGCGCACACCCTGGCACAGACGGCTTCCCGCGGCACGCGCGACAGGACGGAGGGCGGGGCTGAGGACGTCTTCGGCGGGCAGGATGTCTGACATGTCGTCATGTGCGTGGTTCTCGGACGTGGCGGAACGCGGCGGCCGTGAAGAGGGCGGGCGGCCCCGGGCGCCGGACCGCCGGCGGCGCCCCGCCCCGCGCGGAGCTGCGCCACCCACGGTGACGCCGAGGTCGGCGACGGGCCCCCGACTTCGCCGTGGACGCCCGCGGCGGCGCTCCACCGGACCGGCCCGGGCGCACACGCCCCGGCCCGGGACGGAAGGGGAGAGGGACTCCGTACCCCCCGCGTGCCCGCGCGGTCTCTGGCACAGTTGGTGGTGACTTGGGGACCCCGGCGACGGAGCCGGGGCCGACCGTCCGGGTCCGGGGAACCCGTTCGCGGGGGACGAACACCGCGGACTACGCTTACCGGTCTGCGCCGGAGCAAGCGGAACGGGCAGTCGACACACCTCTCTCGGGGAGCGATCATGACCAACGATGACCGCGGGGACGCCCGGAGCGGCGGGGACGGCGAACACGAGCCGTCCCGCTGGAGGAGCGGAAAACCCGCTCCAGGGCTCGGTTCCCGCGTCGGCGGCCTGCTGGACGGGCTCCCGGAGAGCGGACGCGGCACCCAGGCGCGTGCGCCGCACGCGGCGGGAGGGCCGGCCACCCCGTTCCGGCTCGGGGCGCCCGCGCCCCCGCAGCCCCCGCCGCGACCGGAGGCGGGGGAGCCGGTGCCGCAGGGCCCGCCACCGGAGGAGCCCGGGGCCGAGGACCCGGCGGAGCCGCAGCCGGGAGCCCCAACCGAGGACGCGGCGGACCGGCACGCCACCGCGCCCCGGGAGGCTCCCGCCGCGAGCGAGCCCTCCCCGGACATGCCCCCGCCCTCGGGACCCCCGCTCCGGCCCAACGTGATCCCCCTCCGGGGCGACCGGGCCGCGGAGCCGGCCGTCACCGGACCGCACGACCCCGACGGGCCGACCACGAACCACGGACACGCGGACCAGCACCCCGCGACCACCGAGCCGGAACAGGGCATGTACGCACACGAAGCAGCCGCGCCCCCTCCCGGGCCGCAGCACACCGGGCCGTCACGGCCCGCCTCCGACCCGGCCCGGGCCCGATCGGCCCCCGCACCGGCGTCCGCCGGGACCGGGGAGCCCCGGGACCCGCGGGCGCACCCGGAACCCGAGGGGGCGGGGGCCGACCCCCGGCCGGCCCCCGCCTTCGACGACGCCGAGCGCGCCGCGGTCTACCGCGCCCTCCGCGGGCGGCACGACGCCCGGACGCGCTTCCGACCCGACCCCGTCCCCCACGGCGTGCTCACCCGGGTCCTCGAAGCGGCCCACCAGGCGCCGAGCGTGGGCCACTCGCAGCCCTGGGACTTCGTCGTCGTCCAGGACCCCGCCCTGCGCTCACGCGTGCGCGACCTCGCCCTCGCCGGGCGCGAGGCCCTGGCGGACGCACCGCACGGAACCCGCGCCCTCGACGGGGCCGAGGTCGAGGCCGTCCTCGAGGCGCCGGTCAACATCGCCGTCACCGTCGACCCCGCCCGCGGCGCCCGCCACGTCCGAGGCCGCCACGCCAGGCCCGAGAGCGCGTCCCACGCCGCGGCGCTCGCGGTGGAGAACCTCCGGATCGCCGCCCGGGCGGAGGGCCTCGGCGTCGCCTGGGTGGGCCACGTCGACGCATCCGACATCGCCCGCGCCCTCGAACTCCCCTCGTACCTCGGCGTGGTCGCCTACCTCTGTGTCGGGCTCGTCGAGGAGTTCCCCGCCGAGTCCGAGCCCGCCCCCGCCGGCTGGGCGGACGAACGCCCCCTGTCCTGGGCGGTGCACCACGACCGCTACGGCCGCCGAGGTCTGCCCGGCCAGGAGCCGACGAGCCTGCTGGAGGAGACCATCACCGCCATCGGAGCGCTGGACACCCGGGTGCTGGAGGAGGCCCGGGACCGGCAGGACCGGATGACCAAGCCGCCGGGCTCCCTCGGGGTCCTGGAGGACATCTCGGTGCAGCTCGCCGGGCTGGCCGGGGAGTGCCCCCCGCCGATCCCCGAGCCCGCCGCGGTCGCCGTCTTCGCGGGCGACCACGGGGTGCACGCCCAGGGGGTGACCCCCTGGCCCCAGGAGGTCACCGCCCAGATGGTGCACAACTTCCTGGAGGGGGGAGCGGTCGTCAACGCCCTCGCCAGGCAGGTGGGGGCAGGAGTCACGGTGGTGGACGTCGGCGTCGTCGGCGACCTGCCCGGAGCCGCCGGGCTGCTGCCCCGCAAGGTCGCGCGCGGCACCGCGGACTTCACCCGGGGGCCCGCGATGACACGCGAGCAGGCCCTCCAGGCCCTGGAGGGCGGCATCGAGGTCGCCCGCGACCTGGTGTCGGCAGGCAACAGGTGCCTCGTCACCGGTGACATGGGGATCGCCAACACGACTCCGGCGGCGGCCCTGGTCTGCGCCTTCACCGGGGCCGACCCGGCGCGGGCCACCGGCCGGGGCACCGGCGTGGACGACGCCACGTTCGAGCACAAGGTCGACGTGGTGCGCCGGGCCCTGGCCGCCAACCCGGTCGACCCCGCCGACCCCATCGGCACCCTCGCCGCGCTGGGCGGGCTGGAGCACGCGGCCCTGGCCGGGTTCGTGCTGGGCGGCGCCGCGCTGCGCGTTCCGGTCCTGTTGGACGGGGTCATCGCCGGGTCGGCCGCCCTCGCCGCCGCGGCCATCTCGCCCGAGGCCCTCGGCGCGTGCTTCGCCGGGCACCGCTCGAGCGAGCCCGGCCACTCGCTGGCCCTGGACCACCTGGGGCTGCGCCCCCTGGTCGACCTGGAGCTGCGCCTGGGCGAGGGCTCCGGCGCACTGCTGGCACTCCCCCTGCTCCAGGGCGCCGCGCGGGTCCTGCGCGACGTCGCCACCTTCGACGACGCGGGCGTCTCCACCGCCCACGCCTAGGGTGCCGAGGGGCCGGTCCGCCGAGGGGCCCGCCCCTCGGC
>NZ_JBSHDN010000332.1:2058-4263 GCF_053616335.1 Nocardiopsis sp. NPDC055824 | reverse complement strand
CGAAGTTACGGGGACAATTTGCCGAGTTCCTTAACCATGGTTCACCCGAACGCCTCGGTATTCTCTACCTGACCACCTGCGTCGGTTTAGGGTACTGGCCACACACGAACTCGCTAGAGGCTTTTCTCGACAGCATGGGATCACTCACTTCACCGAAAACGGCTCGGCATCACGTCTCAGCCTCAACAGGGGGCGGATTTGCCAACCCCCCAGCCTACACGCTTACCCCCGGACAACCACCGCCGGGTAGAGCTACCCTCCTGCGTCACCCCATCACTTACCTACTACAAGCTCGGATCCCAGACCAGCCACAAACAGAACCCGAAGGTCCCATAAGGAGCCGGCGTGGTTAGCATCACCTGATTCGATACTGGGCGCTCGTGCACGGGTACGGGAATATCAACCCGTTATCCATCGACTACGCCTGTCGGCCTCGCCTTAGGTCCAGACTCACCCTGGGCGGATTAACCTGCCCCAGGAACCCTTAGTCAATCGGCGGCAACGTTTCTCACGTTGCTTTCGCTACTCATGCCTGCATTCTCACTCGCACACCCTCCACCACACGATCACTCGGCAGCTTCACCGGATGCACGACGCTCCCCTACCACACCAACACAAGGTTGGCATCCACAGCTTCGGCGGTGTGCTTAAGCCCCGCTACATTATCGGCGCAGAACCACTTGACCAGTGAGCTATTACGCACTCTTTAAAGGATGGCTGCTTCTAAGCCAACCTCCTGGTTGTCTCAGCAACTCCACAACCTTTCCCACTTAGCACACGCTTAGGGGCCTTAGCTGATGATCTGGGCTGTTTCCCTCTCGACTACGAAGCTTATCCCCCGCAGTCTCACTGCCGCGCTTCACTTAACCGGCATTCGGAGTTTGTCTGACGTCAGTAACCTTGTAGGGCCCATCAGCCAAACAGTAGCTCTACCTCCAGCAAGAAACACGCGACGCTGCACCTAAATGCATTTCGGGGAGAACCAGCTATCACGGAGTTTGATTGGCCTTTCACCCCTACCCACACCTCATCCCCCAGGTTTTCAACCCTGGTGGGTTCGGGCCTCCACGAGGTCTTACCCCCGCTTCACCCTGGACATGGGTAGATCACTCCGCTTCGGGTCCACAGCATGCGACTCAAACGCCCTATTCAGACTCGGTTTCCCTACGGCTACCCCACCCGGGTTAACCTCGCCACACACCATGACTCGCAGGCTCATTCTTCAAAAGGCACGCCATCACCAAAGACAAGCTTCAGCTCTGACGGCTTGACAGCACACGGTTTCAGGTACTATTTCACGACCCCTCACCGGGGCACTTTTCACCTTTCCCTCACGGTACTAGTGCACTATCGGTCATCAGGACGTATTTTGGCTTAGCAGGTGGTCCTGCCAGATTCACACGGAATTTCTCGGGCTCCGCGCTACTCGGGAGAACACCAACGCCTAGACTCTTCCTTCACCTACGGGACTCTCACCCACTACGGTTCCGCTTCCCAACGGATTCAGCTAAAAGAATCACTCAGCGCTCCACGTCGGCAGACCTGGAAAGGTGCATCCCACAACCCCGCACACGCAACGACTGCCGTCTATCACACGCGCACGGTTTAGCCTCTTCCCCGTTCGCTCACCACTACTAGGGGAATCACTGTTGTTTACTCTTCCTACGGGTACTGAGATGTTTCACTTCCCCGCGTCACCACCAACTACCCTATACATTCAGGTAGCGGCAACCCGACACAACTCGGGCTAGGTTTCCCCATTCGGACACCCACGGATCAAAGCTCGGTTGACAGCTCCCCGTGGCCTATCGCGGCCTCCCGCGTCCTTCATCGGCGCCTGATGCCAAGGCATCCACCGTGTGCCACTATCACTTGGCCACTACAGATAACAAGATGCTCGCGCACACTATTCACAAGTCAAAACACCAACCACAATCCCCACTACCTCACACCGGGAAACAAAACCCGAGAGTTCGCAGAGGTGGTCCGCGGGAAACAAACCGACCACCCGCCCCCACAAGGAGAGCCAGATGGTCGAGGTTGCTTCCTCAGACACCCAACAGCGCGCCCCCCGACGCTTCTAGTCGCCGGAGGCAAAGCCTGATTCCCTTACAGCCACTCCCGATCAGCAGGCTCACCCCCGAGGGGGCGGCCGGCGCTGCCGGGTCCACTTACGAGTCCGACCAGCCATAGGAAGAGCTGGTC
>NZ_JBSHDN010000332.1:0-1962 GCF_053616335.1 Nocardiopsis sp. NPDC055824 | reverse complement strand
CTCTTACAGCCACTCCCGATCAGCAGGCTCACCCCCGAGGGGGCGGCCGGCGCTGCCGGGTCCACTTACGAGTCCGACCAGCCATAGGAAGAGCTGGTCTTCAAAGACTCCTTAGAAAGGAGGTGATCCAGCCGCACCTTCCGGTACGGCTACCTTGTTACGACTTCGTCCCAATCGCCAGCCCCACCTTCACTCATTCCCTCCCCGAAGGGTTAGGCCACAAGTTTCGGGTGTTGCCGACTTTCATGACGTGACGGGCGGTGTGTACAAGGCCCGGGAACGTATTCACCGCGGCGTTGCTGATCCGCGATTACTAGCGACTCCACCTTCATGGGGTCGAGTTGCAGACCCCAATCCGAACTGAGACCGGCTTTTAGGGATTCGCTCCACCTTGCGGTCTCGCACGCCCATTGTACCGGCCATTGTAGCATGTTTGCAGCCCAAGACATAAGGGGCATGATGACTTGACGTCGTCCCCACCTTCCTCCGAGTTGACCCCGGCAGTCTCCTATGAGTCCCCACCATGACGTGCTGGCAACATAGAATAGGGGTTGCGCTCGTTGCGGGACTTAACCCAACATCTCACGACACGAGCTGACGACAGCCATGCACCACCTGTCACCCACCAACTAAATGACCCTGTATCTCTACAGGTCCACGGGCGATGTCAAACCTTGGTAAGGTTCTTCGCGTTGCGTCGAATTAAGCAACATGCTCCGCCGCTTGTGCGGGCCCCCGTCAATTCCTTTGAGTTTTAGCCTTGCGGCCGTACTCCCCAGGCGGGGCGCTTAATGCGTTAGCTGCGGCGCGGAAACCGTGGAAAGTCCCCACACCTAGCGCCCAACGTTTACGGCATGGACTACCAGGGTATCTAATCCTGTTCGCTCCCCATGCTTTCGCTCCTCAGCGTCAGGTAAGGCCCAGAGACCCGCCTTCGCCACCGGTGTTCCTCCTGATATCTGCGCATTTCACCGCTACACCAGGAATTCCAGTCTCCCCTACCTACCTCTAGCATGCCCGTATCCACTGCAGAACCGGAGTTAAGCCCCGGTCTTTCACAGCAGACGCGACACGCCGCCTACGAGCTCTTTACGCCCAATAATTCCGGACAACGCTCGGACCCTACGTATTACCGCGGCTGCTGGCACGTAGTTAGCCGGTCCTTATTCCCCACCTACCGTCAACCCCCAGAGAACTGGGAGCCTGCGTTGGTGGTAAAAGAGGTTTACAACCCGAAGGCCGTCATCCCCCACGCGGCGTCGCTGCGTCAGGCTTTCGCCCATTGCGCAATATTCCCCACTGCTGCCTCCCGCAGGAGTCTGGGCCGTGTCTCAGTCCCAGTGTGGCCGGTCGCCCTCTCAGGCCGGCTACCCGTAATCGCCTTGGTAGGCCGTTACCCCACCAACAAGCTGATAGGCCGCGAGCCCATCCCCGACCGAAAAACTTTCCACACACCGCCATGAGGCGGTGTGTCGTATCCGGTATTAGACGGCGTTTCCACCGCTTATCCCGGAGTCGGGGGCAGGTTGCTCACGTGTTACTCACCCGTTCGCCGCTCGTGTACCCCGAAGGGCCTTACCGCTCGACTTGCATGTGTTAAGCACGCCGCCAGCGTTCGTCCTGAGCCAGGATCAAACTCTCCATAAAGGTCATACCATCCGTCCCGGCGACCGTGAGGTCGGCCTGGGGCGGATAAACCTAGAAGTAATCCTGACCAACCAGGTTGCCCTGGTTAATCAAAGGAACCCTTCACACCGAACCACTGTTCGGGTGACGGGGCCAAAACAAACATGGCTTAAAGAAAATCAAACACGCGCTGTTGAGTTCTCAAGAAACAACCGCTCTTCCCGTACAAGCGCCAGCCGTTCCGGCCGTCTGCTCTTCCGTGGAAGGCGTCTGCGTTTCCGCTTTGTTGTGTCTTTACTTTATCAGGTGTTCCGCGCCCCGCCAAATCGGCGGTTT
>NZ_JBSHDN010000331.1:0-4271 GCF_053616335.1 Nocardiopsis sp. NPDC055824 | reverse complement strand
GGCGGGGACCGCACGGTCCCCGCCCCCCCGCCCGTGCGGTCCCGGGCTCAGCCGGCCTGGATCTCCCCTCCCGTGGGGGCCAGGGTCTCGCCCGAGTAGTACGACGACAGGCGGTCGCTGGCGAAGAACACGTACGACGGGGCGATCTCGTCGGGTTCGGCGGCCCGCCCCATCGGCGCCTGCTCGCCGAACCCCTCGGCGCCCTTCTCCCCGAGCGTGGCCGGGATGAGCGGCGTCCAGACGGGGCCGGGAGCGACGCAGTTCACCCGGATGCCGCGGTCGCGGAGCACCTGCGAGAGCGAGAGCGACAGGTTCATCACCGCGGACTTGCTCGCCGCGTAGTCGATGAGCGAGTCGTTGCCGCGCAGACCGTTGATCGACCCGGTGATGATGATCGAGCCGCCGTCGGGGATGTGCTCCAGCGCCTCGCGGACGGTCCAGAACACCCCCATCACGTTGACGTCGAACGTGCGGCGCAGCTGCTCCGTGGTCAGGTCGGTGAACTGCTCGACCGGCGACTGGGTGGCGGCGTGCTCCACGAGGACGTCGATCCCGCCGAGTTCCTCGACCGCGCGGCCGACCAGATGGGAGCAGAACGACTCGTCGGCCAGGTCGCCGCGGATCCCCACGGCCTTGCGGCCCTGTTCCTGGACCAGGCCCACGGTGTGCTGGGCGTCGGCGTCCTCACTGAGGTAGCCGAAGACGACGTCGGCCCCCTCCTTGGCGAACGCCACGGCCACGGCACGGCCGATCCCGGAGTCGCCCCCCGTGATCAGGGCGCGCTTGCCCTCCAGCAGACCGCGCCCCTCGTAGTCCCTCATCTCGTCCCTGGGCTGCGGATCCATCGGCTCGGTACGCCCCGGGTACGGCTGGCTCTGCGCGGGAGGTGGGGTCTCGGACATGGGCTTCTCCTCTCTCTGGCGCCTCGCGTGGGGCTCCTCCTACCCGGCTCCGCGCCCCTCCAACGCGGAACCCTTTCCCCGGTTCGGGCATCCGCGGACACGTCCGCGCGGGGCGGTGAACTCCCCTCCAAAAGCGGGACAACCATGTTTGGGGGTGGAGCGGCCCGGTCACCGTGAGTGGAGAAACCCCTTATGTCAGCACCTGAGGTCTCACCAACGGAGGACTTCCATGGACGACGCACGCACCGAGAAGGACCGTCGGCTCGATTCGGTGAGGACCGATTCCGCGCAACCGCTGACCACGGAGACCGGCGTGCGGGTGGGCGACACGGACAACTCGCTCAGGGCCGGCGCACGCGGCCCCACGCTCCTGGAGGACTTCCACGCCCGCGAGAAGATCACCCACTTCGACCACGAGCGCATCCCCGAACGCGTCGTCCACGCGCGCGGGGCGGGGGCCTACGGCCGCTTCCAGCCCTACGAGGGGCTCTCCGACCTCACCGCGGCCCACTTCCTGAGCGGTCCGGACGTGACCACACCGGTCTTCGTGCGCTTCTCCACGGTCGCCGGGTCGCGGGGCTCGGCCGACACGGTGCGGGACGTGCGCGGGTTCGCCGTGAAGTTCTACACCGAGCAGGGGAACTACGACCTCGTCGGCAACAACATGCCGGTCTTCTTCATCCAGGACGGCATCAAGTTCCCCGACTTCGTCCACGCGGTCAAGCCCGAACCCCACAACGAGATCCCGCAGGCGCAGTCCGCGCACGACACCCTGTGGGACTTCGTCGGCCTCCAGCCCGAGACCACCCACATGATGATGTGGCTGATGTCGGACCGGGCGATCCCGCGCAGCTACCGGACCATGCAGGGGTTCGGCGTGCACACCTTCCGGTTCGTCAGCGCCGGGGGGAGGGGCACCTTCGTCAAGTTCCACTGGAAGCCGCTGCTCGGCACGCACTCCCTCGTCTGGGACGAGGCGCAGCGCATCCAGGGCAAGGACCCCGACTTCAACCGGCGCGACCTGTGGGAGGCCATCGAGCGCGGCCAGTACCCCGAGTGGGAGCTGGGCGTGCAGCTCGTGGCGGAGGAGGACGAGCACGCCTTCGACTTCGACCTGCTGGACGCCACCAAGATCATCCCGGAGGAGGAGGTGCCTGTCCGGCCCATCGGGAAGATGGTCCTGGACCGCAACCCGGACAACTTCTTCGCCGAGACCGAGCAGGTCGCCTTCCACACGGCCAACGTGGTGCCGGGGATCGACTTCACCAACGACCCGCTGCTCCAGGCCCGCAACTTCTCCTACCTCGACACCCAGCTGCTGCGCCTGGGCGGCTCCAACTTCCAGCAGATCCCCGTCAACCGGCCGGTGGCGCCGGTGAGCAACAACCAGCGCGACGGCTTCGCGCAGCACCGGGTGCACCGGGGACAGACCTCCTACTACCCGAACTCGCTGGGGGGCGGCTGCCCCGCGCCGGCCGACGAGGGCGTCTACCGCCACTACGCGGAGAAGGTCGAGGGCGGGAAGATCCGGGTGCGGAGCGAGAGCTTCGCCGACCACTACTCCCAGGCGACGCTGTTCTACAACAGCCTCGCCGACTGGGAGCGCGAGCACCTGGTCGCGGGGTTCCGCTTCGAGCTGGGCAAGTGCGAGGAGCTCGCGGTGCGCCAGCGTGTGGTCGCCAACCTCAACCACGTCGACCACGAGCTGTCGGCCCGTGTGGCCGAGGGGATCGGGGTGGAGCCCCCCGAGACGGAGGGGACGCCCAACCACGGACGCTCCTCACCGGCCGTCAGCATGGCCAACACCGCCTTCGGCTCGCTGACGGGCCGCCAGATCGCGGTACTCGTCGCCGACGGCGTGGACGCCGCCGCCGTCCACGCGTTCCGGGACGGCCTCGTCTCCGAGGGCGCGGTGGTGGAGCTCCTCGCCGCGACGGACGGCGCGGTGCGCGCCGGCGCCGGGGACCCCGTCACCGTGGACCGCGCCTACACGACCGTGTCCTCCGTCCTGTACGACGCGGTCGTGGTGCCGGGAGGGCCCTCCTCCGCCGAGTCCCTGGAGCAGGACGGCGTGGCCGTCCACTTCGTCCTGGAGGCGTACAAGCACCACAAGGCGGTGGCGGCGGTGGGCGAGGGCACGCGTCTCCTCGCGTCCCTGCCGGTCCCGGAGGGGACCTTCGCACCCGCCGGGGGCACGCGCACCGAGCTGGGGGTCGTCGTGTCGGAGACGGCGGGCGACGACTGCGTCGCGGAGTTCGCGCGGCTGGTCGGGGGACACCGGATCTGGGACCGGCCGACCGCGGCGGTGCCGGCCTGACGAGGGGAGGGAGGACGACACCATGAAGGTGGGCTTCAAGCTGTTCGCCGAGGGCTTCGGGCCCCGCGAGATCGTGGAGCAGGCGGTCCGCGCGGAACAGGCCGGTTTCGACTTCGTCGAGGTCAGCGACCACTTCCACCCGTGGCTGTACAGCCACGGCCACTCGGGTTTCGTGTGGTCGATGCTGGCCGCCGTCGCGGAGCGGACCGAGACCATCGGCCTGGCCACCGGGGTCACCTGCCCGATCCTGCGGGTGCACCCGGCGATCGTCGCGCAGGCCGCCGCCACCACCGCCCTCCTGTCCGAGGGGCGGTTCAGCCTCGGGCTGGGCTCGGGGGAGCGCCTCAACGAGCACGTCGTCGGCCGGGGCTGGCCCAACGTCACCACGCGCCACCGGATGCTGCGCGAGGCGATCGACATCATCCGGCTGCTCTGGTCCGGCGGCTACCACTCCTACGAGGGGAAGCACCTGGTCCTGGAGGACGCCCGCGTGTTCGACCTCCCCGACGAGCCGCCGCCGATCATCGTGGCGGCCGGGGGCGAGCAGGCCGCCCTGCTCGCCTCGGAGCTCGGCGACGGGTTGTTCTGCACCGAGCCCGACAAGGCGCTCACCCGGGCGTACGGCGAGAGCGGCGGCGTCGGCCCGCGCTACGGCGAGGTGCCGCTGGCCTGGGCCGCCGACGAGGGCGAGGCGCTGGACTCGGCGCGCGAGGTCTTCCGCTTCGGCCTGCTGGGGTGGAAGGTGCAGGCCGAGCTGCCCAACCCGGTGAACTTCGAGGCGGCCACCGCCCTGATCGGCCGGGAGGCGATGCGCGACGCGTTCGGCTACGGACCGGACCCGGAGCGCCACCTGGAGGCCGTGCGCCAGTTCACCGAGGCCGGTTTCGACCACCTGTGCCTGGTCAACGCGGGGCCGGACACGGAGGGGTTCTTCACCTTCTTCGAGGAGGAGCTGGCCGGGCCGATCCGGCGGTTGGGGGGTCGGGCCGGCCCGGCGGCGTGAGCCGCGCGGCCGGGCTCCGGCGGCCCCGGGGTGCGGGCCTCCCCGGGGC
>NZ_JBSHDN010000330.1:0-4415 GCF_053616335.1 Nocardiopsis sp. NPDC055824 | reverse complement strand
CGCGCGGGGACGGCGCGTGTCAGCCGCGCAGCTCGCGTTTGAGGATCTTCCCGGTGGACGTCATCGGCAGCTCGGTGCGGAACTCGACCTCGCGCGGGTACTTGTAGCCCGCCAGGCGCTCCTTGGACCAGGAGACGAGTTCGTCGGCGGTGAGGTCGGAGCCCTCCTTGGGGATCACGAACGCCTTGACCTCCTCGCCGTGGGTGTCGTGCGGGACGCCGACGACCGCGGCGAGGCTGACCGCGTCGTGGGTCATCAGGACCTCCTCGACCTCGCGCGGGTACACGTTGTACCCGCCGCGGATGATCATGTCCTTCGAGCGGTCGATGATGAAGTAGAAGCCCTCCTCGTCCCGGCGGGCGATGTCGCCGGTACGGAACCATCCGTCCCGGATGACCTCGGCGTTCACCTCGGGACGGTTGTGGTAGCCCTTCATCACCAGGTGGCCGCGGACGGCGATCTCCCCGACCGGCTCCCTGTCCTCCTCCTGGACGACCTCGTTCCAGTCCGGGTCGATCAGCTTCATCTCCACACCCCACACCGGGCGGCCGATCGAACCGGTCTTGGCCTTGACCCGGGGGTTGTTGAAGGAGGCGACCGGCGAGGTCTCGGACAGGCCGTAGCCCTCTTTGATGCCGACGCCGAACACCTTGGTGAAGTCCTCGGCGAGCCGGCCGGGCAGGGCGGCGCCGCCGGAGACGGCGTCGACCATGTTCGCGGCGATGCCCTCGAGGTCGTACTCGCCGGCCCCGGCGCTCTGGACCGCGTTGAGCAGGCCCCAGTACATGGTGGGCACGCCCGCGAACCCGGTGACGCCCTCCTTCTCCATGAGGCGCAGGGCCTCGTCCCCGTCGAAGCGCGGCATGAGGACCATGGTCCCGTGGCGGTACAGGCAGGCGTTGAGCATGACCGTCTGGCCGAAGATGTGGAACAGCGGGAGGACCACCAGGGAGACGTCGCGGCCCTCCGGGTGCGCGTTCACCAGCTTGGCCGAGCCGATGGCGTTCATCATCAGGTTGTTGTGGCTCAGCTCGGCGCCCTTGGGCTTGCCGGTCGTGCCGCTCGTGTAGATGATGACCGCCGTGTCCTCGGCGCTCGTCTGCACGCTCTCGAACTCGCCGGACCGGCCCTCCAGCGCCTTCCAGAAGGTCTCGGCGCCGTCGATGGTGGACTCGGTGGCGCCCGGCACGGCGGGGAGGTCCACGTAGATGTCGCAGCCGTCCGTCTGCTGGAAGGCCTCGTAGGCGCGCGGGCCCAGCGGCAGTTCCGGGGTGCCGGTGAACGCGAACAGCGCCTTGGCCCCGGAGTCCTCCAGGTGGTAGGCGATCTCACGGGGGGTCAGCAGCACGTTCAGGGGGACGACCACCGCGCCCGCCTTGAGGGCGCCGAAGTAGACGAACGGGAAGTAGGGCACGTTCGGACTGGCGAGAGCGACCCGGTCGCCGGGTCTGATCCCCCGGGAGACGAGGAGGTCGGCCACCTGGTTGGCGATCATGTCGGTGAGGGCGTAGTTCAGGCGCAGGTCCCCGAAGACCAGGCACTCCTTCTCGGGCGCCGAGCGGGCGCCGTCCTCCAGAAGCACGGACAGGTTGAACATGGGGGCCTCCCGCAGGCAGGTGAATCCGGTGGATCCGGATAAGTCAGGACACGCACGAAGGGAGCCGGTGTGACCGGGATCGCGTGTTCTGTGCCACTTTCACGGCAGAGTAACAAACCGAACAGTCGGTGTGGAGAGGACGCGGGTCCGTAATCTCACCGATCTTTTCGCTACGCTCCGTCACGGTTCCCGGCCCCCGGGCGGGCGGGGACCGTCCGCGGCCCGAGGCGCGTGAACGCGTCCTGCACCCGACCCGCCAACCGCTAACCTGTGGGAAGTACACCCAGACGCGGCTAAGGAACCTTCAGCGATGACAGCGGTAGACGGCGACCAGACGACGGGCGACACCTACGACGCCCGCGCCCTCCAGGACAAATGGCAGGCGCGCTGGGCCGCCGAGCTCCCGTTCCAGGCCGAGGAGGACCCCGGGGACACCCGTCCGCGCTCCTACATCGTCGACATGTTCGCCTACCCCTCCGGCGACCTGCACATGGGTCACGCGGAGGCGTACGCCATCGGCGACGTCATCGGCCGCTACCGCTTCCAGCGCGGCGACAACGTCCTGCACCCCGTCGGCTGGGACTCCTTCGGGCTGCCCGCCGAGAACGCGGCGATCAGGAACGACTCGCACCCGGCCGAGTGGACCTACGCCAACATCGAGACCCAGGCGGCCTCGTTCCGGCGCTACGGCATCGGCGTGGACTGGTCGCGCCGCCTGCACACCTCGGACCCCGAGTACTACAAGTGGAACCAGTGGCTGTTCACCCGCTTCTTCGAGCGCGGGCTGGCCTACCGCAAGGACGGCCAGGTCAACTGGTGCCCCAAGGACCAGACGGTGCTCGCCAACGAGCAGGTCGTCCAGGGCAGGTGCGAGCGCTGCGGCTCCGACGTCGTCCGCCGCAGCCTGAACCAGTGGTACTTCAAGATCACCGACTACGCCCAGCGCCTGCTGGACGACATGGACCAGCTCGACGGAGGCCGCTGGCCCGACGAGATCCTGGCCATGCAGCGCAACTGGATCGGCCGCTCCACCGGCGCCGACGTGCACTTCCGGATCGAGGGCCGCGACGAGCCGGTCACGGTGTTCACCACGCGCCCGGACACCCTCTACGGCGCCACGTTCTTCGTGGTGGCCGCCGACGCGGACCTGGCGGAGGAGCTGTGCGCCCCCGAGCAGCGGGAGGCCTTCGACGCCTACCGCGCCGAGGTCGCCAAGCTCTCCGACATCGAGCGCCAGGCCACCGAGCGCCCCAAGACCGGTGTCTTCCTGGGCCGCTACGCCGTCAACCCCGTCAACGGCGAGCGCATGCCCGTCTGGGCCGCCGACTACGTCCTGGCCGACTACGGCCACGGCGCCATCATGGCGGTGCCCGCGCACGACCAGCGCGACCTCGACTTCGCCCTGGCCTTCGACCTGCCGGTCAGGGTCGTGGTGGAGACCGGGGAGCCCGACCCGGCGGAGACCGGCGTGGCCACCGCGGGCGAGGGCACGCTGCGCGACTCCGGTCCGCTGGACGGCCTGGCCAAGGCCGAGGCGATCGAGCGCATCATCGGGGTGCTCGCCGAGCGCGGCACCGGCGAGGGCACTGTCAACTACCGGCTGCGCGACTGGCTGCTGTCCCGCCAGCGCTACTGGGGCACGCCCATCCCGATCGTCCACTGCCCCTCGTGCGGCGAGGTCGCGGTCCCCGACGACCAGCTGCCCGTCACCCTCCCCGAGCTGAAGGGCGCCGAGCTGGCGCCCAAGGGCGTGTCGCCCCTGGCCTCGGCTGAGGAGTGGGTCAACGTGGACTGCCCGTCCTGCGCGGGCCCCGCCCTGCGGGACACCGACACCATGGACACCTTCGTGGACTCGTCCTGGTACTTCCTGCGCTACTGCTCGCCCCGCCTGGACACCGCCCCGTTCGACGTCGAGGCGGTCGACAAGTGGGGGCCGGTCGACCACTACATCGGCGGCAAGGAGCACGCGACGCTCCACCTGATGTACGCCCGCTTCTTCACCAAGGTCCTGCACGACCTGGGCATGGTGTCCTTCACCGAGCCCTTCCGCCACCTGACCAACCAGGGACAGGTCATCAACCAGGGCCGGGCGATGTCCAAGTCCCTGGGCAACGGCGTCGACCTGGGCAAGGAGATCGACGCCTACGGCGTGGACGCCGTCCGGCTGACCATGCTCTTCGCCTCCCCCCCGGAGGAGGACGTCGACTGGGCCGACGTGTCCGCCGTCGCGGCGCAGAAGTTCCTCAACCGCGCCTACCGGGTGATGAGCGAGGCGGGAGCGGCCAGCGAGCCCGGCGCCGACCCCGCCGGGGGCGACACCGCCCTGCGCAGGGTCACGCACCGCACCATCGACCAGATCACGAACCTGGTCGAGTCGCGGCGGTTCAACGTGGCCATCGCCCGCACCATGGAGCTGGTCTCGGCGACCCGCAAGGCCATCGACTCCGGCCCCGGGGCGGGCGACCCCGCGGTGCGCGAGGCCGCCGAGTTCGTGGCCGTCGCCCTGTCCCTGTTCGCGCCCTACGTGGCGGAGGAGGGCTGGGAGAAGCTGGGGCACGTGGGCACCGTCGCCGTCGGCCACTGGCCCGAGGCGGACCCCGGCCTCCTGGTGCAGGAGACCGTGACCTGTGTCGTGCAGGTGCAGAGCAAGGTCCGTGACAAGCTGTCCGTGGCGCCCGACATCGACCCCGCCGAGCTGGAGAAGCTGGCGCTGGCGTCGGAGCGGGCACAGGGCTTCATCGGCGACAAGCAGATCCGCAAGGTCATCGTGCGCGCGCCGAAGCTGGTGAACATCGTCGTCGGCTGACCGGAACGGGAC
>NZ_JBSHDN010000329.1:0-4462 GCF_053616335.1 Nocardiopsis sp. NPDC055824 | reverse complement strand
CCCCCGGGCCCTGGTGGAACAGGCGCCTCAGCCCCGTCGGGAGGACACCTCACCGGCGTCCTTCTCCGGGGTGGGGCCCGCGTCTGCGGCGGCGTCGCCGTCCTCGGCCCCCCGCTCGTGCGGGTGGCGCTTCTCCAGGGCGGCGCCCTCCACGTCGATGTCGGGCAGGATCCGGTCGAGCCACCTGGGCAGCCACCACGCGCCGTTCCCCGCCAGGTGCATGAGCGCGGGGATCAGCGCCATGCGCACGACGAAGGCGTCGATGAGCACGCCGAAGGCGAGCGCGAACCCGATCGAGCTGATCATGACGCTGTGGGAGAAGACGAACCCGCCGAACACCGAGATCATGATGATCGCCGCGGCGGTGACCACGGCGCGGCCGGCGTGGAACCCGCGCACCACGGCCACCCGGGCGGGGTCGCCGTGCACGTAGGCCTCGCGCATGCCCGTACCGATGAAGAGCATGTAGTCCATCGCCAGGCCGAACAGGATGCCGGCCAGGAGCGTGGGCAGGAAGTTCAGCACCGGCCCGGTGTTCTCGATCCCGAAGAGGCCTCCCAGCCATCCCCACTGGTAGACGGCCACCACCCCGCCCAGCGAGGCGAAGAAGGACAGCACGAACCCGAGCGTGGCCACGACCGGCACGAAGACCGACCGGAACACCAGCAGCAGGATCACCAGGGACAGGCCCACGACCACGGTGAGGTAGGTCGGCAGCGACTCGCTCAGGGTCTCCGAGATGTCGATGTTTCCGCTGGCCATGCCCGCGACGCCCAGCGGCCCGGCGCCGTCGATCGGCTCCATGTCGCGGAGGGTGTGCACGAGTTCCTCGGTGGTCTCGCTGGACGGGCCGTCCTCGGGCACGACCTGGAAGATGGCCAGGGAGTGGTCGTCGGAGATCCCGATGGGCGCCACCGCCGAGACGTCGTCGTGGGAGTAGAGCTCCTCCGCGACCTGTGCCTGCTCGTCCAGGGCGTTCTGCTCGGCGGCCTCGTCGGTCGGTCCGCCGGTGAGTTCGGCGACGACCAGGAGCGTGCCGTTCTGCCCCGCTCCGAAGTTCTCCTCCACGGCGGTGTAGGCCCGGTACTGGGTGGAGTCGGTGGGCTCCGCGGAGCCGTCCGGCATGCCCAGTCGCAGGCCCAGAGCGGGCAGGGCGATGATGACCAGGGCGATCACGGCGACGGCGGCCTGGAGCACGGCCCGGCCGGTCGACATCGGCCGGATGCTCTCGGACCCGCCCGTGTTGCCGCCCCCTGCGGACGCGGCGGCGTTCTCCGCGAGGCGTCCGCGCTCGCGGCGCGACAGGATGCGCATGCCGATCAGCGACAGCAGCGCCGGGACGAGCGTGATCGCGATGAACACGGCGACGGCGATGGAGATCGCACCCACACTGCCCATGAGGCCGAGGAAACCGATCCCGGTCAGGTTCAGGCCCAGCAGCGCGACGAGCACGGTAGTTCCCGCGAAGACCACCGCGTTGCCCGCGGTCCCGTTGGCCAGGCCGATGGACTCGCCGACCTCGGCGCCCTGCTTGAGCTGGCGGCGGTGGCGGTTGACGATGAACAGCGCGTAGTCGATGCCGACGGCCAGACCGAGCATCAGGCCGAGGATCGGCGTCACCGACGCCATCTCCAGCACCCCGGACAGCGACATCGCGATCAGGGTGGCCACACCGACGCCGATCAGCGCCGTCAGGATCGGCAGGCCGGCGCCCACCAGGGTTCCCAGCATGACCACCAGCACCACGGCGGCCACGATCACGCCGATCACCTCGGCGGTGCTGACCAGGCTGGGCATCGCCATGGCCATGTCGTTGCCGAAGTCGACGGTGGTGCCGGGCACCGGGTCGCTCTCGAAGACCGCCATGACGGCGTCGCGGGTCTCCTGGGAGATCTCCGTCTGGCTGTCGGTGAAGGCGATGTTGACCAGGGCGGTGCTGCCGTCCTCGGAGACCGTGCGGATCCCGGAGGCCATCTCCAGCATGGCCTCGCCCCGTTCGAGCTCCTCCAGGCCCGTCTCGATCTCCTCGAGGTTCTGGTCGATCACGGCCTGTTCGGCGTCGAGCCCGGCCTCGGCCTGGTCGAGCATCCCGGCGGCCTCCGCCTGGGCGCGGCCCGCGTCGAGCTCCGCCTGGCCGGCTTCGAGGTCCTGGAGCCCGGACTCGAGCTCCTCGCGGCCGTCCTCCAGCTCCTGCTGCTGGTCGGCCCGCTGGTCCTCTGTGGCGAACGGGTCCACCGTCGTCTCGACGCCGGAGGCCTCGGCGGCCTCCTCCGCGCGGTCGGCGATCGCGTCCTGCTGTTCCTCCGTGAAGGCCGAGCCGTCCTCGGTCTGGTAGACGACGGTGCCCGCGCCGCCGCCCATACCGGAGAACTCCTGCGACAGGAGCTGCTCCACCTCGTCGGTGGGCGTCCCCGGGATGGAGAAGCTGTCCTCCAGCTCCCCGGAGAAGAGGAAGAAGGCGGTACCGGCCGCCACGAGCAGCGCCAGCCAGATCGCTATGGCGGTCTTGGCGCGGTGTGCGCACGCGCGCCCGAGTCTGTAGAGAAATTCAGCCATGGTTGTTGTCTGCCAAACGGAGATGGGTGGTGGGAGCGCGTCGTGCGCTCAGGAGGAGGCGGGACCGACCGAGCCGTACCCGTCCCGGTTGACGGCGATCATGCGGTCCAGCAGTTCGGACCAGACCCGGCGGGAGGACGCGGTGACGACTCCCCCGGTGGTCTGCTCCCAGCGCTGGACCGTGACCGCGCCGCCGCTGATGAGCGCGCCGCACATGAGGTCGACCACGAGCGGGTCGACACGCGGGTGACGGCGCGTCATGATCGCCGCCAGGCGGGCGCTCACGTCGTTCATCGCCCGCTCGAACAGCGCCGCACGGCTCGGGGCCGGTTCGTGCCCCTCCTGTTTGAGGAACTGCTTGAGCCGGGTGATCGGGGTGAGCAGGTCGGTGCTGCGTATCGCCGCGGCGAACTCGTCGAACATGCTCCCCGGGCGGTCGGCGTCCGCCGCGGTGAGGTTGGCCTCGATGCTGTCGACGATCGCCTCCAGCATCTGGCCGAACACCTCGAGGACGATGTCGTCCAGGGACCTGAAGTGGTTGAACACGGTCCGGCGGGAGACGTCGGCCCGTTCCGCGAGCTGGTCGACGGTGAAGCCGGTCCCCCCGCTCTCGGTCATCAGCGCGGCGGCGGCCTCGACGATGGCGCGACGGTGGCGCGACTTGAGAGCCGCACGCCGGTCACGTGAGGGCTGTCGGTGCTGGTCGTTCACGGTTTCACGCTAGACACCAGAGTGCACTAAGTGCAACGAAGCACTGGGTGCACCTAGTCACACTCGGGGCGCGGCCGACCCCGCCCCGGAGGCCGCCGTGTGCGGCGGACCCGCACCGGCCCGCCCCGCCGGCTCCCCCGCGGCGTCGTACGGGGAGCGCCGCGGCGTCCCGCCACCCTTCGGGCCGACCTTTCGCGGTCGAGCCGCGCCGCGGGACGGAGAACCCCTCCCGGTGTCCGTCCCGCGCGTCCCGGGCCCGTTCCCGCAGCGCCCCGGAAAGAGCTAGTCGTCGCCGGACGAGCCGCAGCCGTGCTCACCGAAACCGGGGATGCTGCCCTGGCTCCGCTCCCAGGCGAGCTGGTCGCCCTGGCGTTCGACGGCCTTGCGCTCCTCGGGCGTCAGGTCGTCGGGAATGGGGTCGCGGTCCTTGCGAGCCATGGTGGCCTTCCTGTTCCTTCTCCGTGTCGTGGTCCGGCACCGGACACGGCCGGTACTCCGCGGCGGCGCCTCATCCACCTGACGGAGCCGGGACGGAGGTCTGACGCGGAGAACGCCATGTCATTGAGTGACCTATGTCTCACTCTCCGCATTGACCACTGTACGGGAAAGGGGCCCGTCCCGGACGGCCCGCCGACCGGCAGCGGGGACCGGGGGACACCCGGCCTCCTCAGGGCGGACCCCGCCGGGGACCGGGGAGGCCGGGCCGCTGCGGCCCGCGGCCCGACCGCGCACGAAACCCCGGCCGCACCGGCGGGCCTGTGGCATCCTGCGGCCATGATCGGACGACTGCGCACCATCGCCATCGACTGCCCGGACCCGGCCGCGCTCGCCGGGTTCTACTCCGAGCTCCTGGGGCTGCCCGTCACCTACGAGGGCGCGGACGGCTCCTGGGTGGAGATCGGCGACGGTGAAGGACCGCACCTCGCCTTCCAGCTCGCCCCGGACCACCGGCCGCCGGCGTGGCCGGACCCGGAGCGGCCCCAGCAGATGCACTTCGACATCCGGGTGGACGACATCGACGCGGCGGAGGACCGGGTGGTCGCCCTCGGAGCCACACCGCTGGCGCGTACGCACGACGCCCCCGGCGTCCCGTTCCGCGTCTACGCGGACCCGGCCGGGCACCCGTTCTGCCTGGAGTTCACCGAGTAGCCGCCCCCCGGCCTGACGCCGGGCCCGGACCCGGCCCGACGCCGGG
>NZ_JBSHDN010000328.1:0-4489 GCF_053616335.1 Nocardiopsis sp. NPDC055824 | reverse complement strand
CGCCCCGCGGGGCGCGGCCCTTGCGCACGCTGTGGCCCGGCCTGCTCAGCTCAGCTCGCCGAGGGCCTTCTCCGCCTCGGCCAGCCACGAGCGGCGCGCCTCCAGGGCGTCCTCGTGCTCCTTGACGCGGCGGTCGTCGCCCCGCTCCCTGGCCTTCTCCAGCTTGGCCTCCAGGTCGGTGATCGCCGCCGCCAGCTGGGACACCGTGTCCCTGGCGCGGGCGATCGCCTCCGGGTTGCTCCGCTCCCACTCGGCGTCCTCGGCCCGGCGCACACCGTCCTCGATCCGGCGGAAGGCGCCCTCGAGCTGGTCGCGCACGTCGCGGGGCAGCTCACCGGCCTCCTCCCACGCCTCCTGGAAGTCGCGCAGGCGGGCACGGGCCCGACGCGGGTCGGAGATCCCCGGGATCTCCGCCTCGGCCTCGGCCAGGATCCGCTCCTTGGCCTCGGCGTTGACCCGCAGCTCCGCGTCGCGCTCGGCGAAGGTCGCGTTGCGCGCGTCGAAGAAGCGGTCCTGGGCCGCCTTGAAGCGCGTCCACAGCTTGTCCTCGCTCGCTCTGTCCGCGCGCCCGGTCCTCTTCCACTGCTGCATGAGGTCGCGGTAGGCGCGGGCCGTGGGCCCCCAGTCGTCGGAGCCCGACAGCGCCTCGGCCTCGGCGACGATGCGCTCCTTCTCCACGCGCACGGAGTCGCGCTCCTGGTCCAGGTTCGCGAAGTACGTCTTGCGGCGCTTGGAGAAGGAGTTGCGCGCGGCGGACATCCGCTTCCACAGCGCCTGCTCGGTGGGACGGTCGGCCCGGGGGGCCTTCTTCCACTCCTCGATGAGCTGCAGCATCCGCTCGCCGCCGGACTTCCAGTGCGTCGTCTCGGCCGCGACCCGCTCGGCCTCGGCGACGATGCGCTCCTTGGTCTCCCGGGCCTGCCCGCGGGCCTGCTCCTGCGCCTGCTTCTGCTCGACCTTGCGCTCCTCGGCGCGGCCGGAGAGGGCGTCCAGCCGCCTGCCCAGCGACTCGAGGTCGCCGACGGCGTTCGCATCGGTGACGGCGGAGCGCAGCTTGTCGATGTTCGACATCGCGGCGGCGGCGGACAGGTCCGTGCTGCGGAGCCGCTTCTCCAACAGCTCCACCTCGGTGACCAGGGCGTCGTACTTGCGTCGGAAGAACGCCAGAGCCTCCTCCGGCGCCCCCGCCTGCCACGATCCGACGACCCGCTCACCTTCGCTCGTGCGGACGTAGACCGTGCCGTCGTCGTCTACGCGGCCCCAAGGGTCCGTGGTCACCGTGTCCTCCTGCTGTCATGAGCCCCGCCGTGGGGCGGGCTCGGGTCGTCGCGCCGCTCGAGCGCCGCGTCGTGATGGGAACCACCGTGCTCAGCACGATATCCATACGATTCGACGGGCGGCGACGCGCCGTGATTCACATCGGCGCAGATCATGCGTGTCCGCGCGTCCCCGTGTGTCCCTCCGGGCCGCGCACCCGCCCGGAAGAGGCGCAGGTCGGGGCCTCGGCGCACACGACGACGGTGACCAATATGGCATTACCACGCGGTTTGGCAAAGAGGCGAGCCGCGCGCGGTGATCGAATGGTGATCAAACGCTTTCGCCGAGGTGCCCGACGGGTCGCCCCTCCTCCCGTGCCTCGGTAGGCTCTGCACCTGAGGGTTCGCGCGTTCCGAACCGCGGGCCCGCCCCTCCGACCGCGCACCCGACCGAGGACAGGACGACATCCGCCGTGCTCATCGCCGCACTTCCCACCGGGCCCCTCGCCGCGAACTGCTACGTGCTGGCACCGGCCCCCGGCGGCGACTGCATCGTCGTCGACCCCGGGCAGGAGGCGGCCGAACAGGTCGAGAAGGTGCTGTCGGAGCACGGCCTGACGCCCGTCGCGGTCCTGCTCACGCACGGGCACTTCGACCACGTGTGGTCGGCCGCCGAACTCGGCGGGCGCCACGGCGTGCCGGTCCACGTGCACGCCCGGGACCGCCACCTGCTCACCGACCCCGCCGCCGGGGTCGACCCCGGCTTCGCCGCCCGGCTGTCCTCCCTGCTGGGGGAGGGCCCCCACGCCGAGCCCTCGGACCTGGTCGAGGTGGCCGGGGGCGACACCCTGTCCCTCGCCGGCCTGGAGGTCGGGGTGGAGCACACCCCCGGGCACACCCCCGGGTCGGTCGTCTACACGGTCACCACGGAGGACGGGGTCCCCGTCATGTTCGCCGGCGACCTCGTCTTCGCCGGGTCCATCGGACGCACCGACTTCCCCGGCGGGGACCACGAGGCCATGCTGCGCAGCCTCGCCGACGCGGTCCTGGCCCGGCCCGACGGCACCCAGGTCCTGCCCGGTCACGGCCCCGCCACCACGGTCGAGCGGGAGCGCGCCACCAATCCGTACCTGCGCGACATCGCCGGCTGAGCCCGCCCGGACGACCCACCCCGCAGGAACGACGTGATGACCACCGAACACCGCAGAGGCGTCGACGCCCCGAGCGCGACCCCCCGGCCCCGCGACGGACGAGATACCCGCACCGGCCCCGCCTGAGGCGGGTTCCGGTGGTTTCCACACCGCCGTCCCCGGCCCCGGGGCCCGGGTGCGCGCGGGCGGTGTGCACAGGATCGGCCCGTACCAAAGCGCAGGTCGGGCACACTGGACACGAACCAAGACGCTGAAGGAGAAGTTCGTTGATACGCACGCATGAGGCAGGTGCGTTGCGCGCCGAGCACGCCGGCGCGACCGTTGTCCTCGCCGGCTGGGTGGCACGCCGCCGCGACCACGGCGGAGTGGTCTTCCTCGACCTGCGCGAAGCCTCCGGAGTGGCCCAGGTCGTCGTCCGCGAGGACGACCTGGCCCACGACCTCCGCGCGGAGTACTGCATCAAGGTCACCGGCACGGTCCGGGTCCGGCCCGAGGGCAACGAGAACCCCGAGATCCCCACCGGCGCGATCGAGGTCGCCGCCGACGAGATCGAGGTGCTCAGCGAGTCCGCCCCGCTGCCCTTCCAGCTGGACAGCGCCGCGGACGTGGCGGAGGAGACCCGCCTGCGCTACCGGTACCTGGACATCCGGCGCCAGGAGATGGCGGAGAACCTGCGCCTGCGCTCCAAGGCCACCTACGTCGCCCACGACGTCATGCGCGACCTCGGCTTCGTGTACGTCGAGACGCCGTACATGACCCGCTCCACCCCCGAGGGCGCCCGCGACTTCCTGGTCCCCGTCCGCCTCCAGCCGGGCCACTGGTACGCCCTGCCGCAGTCCCCGCAGCTGTTCAAGCAGCTGCTCATGGTCGGCGGCATGGAGCGCTACTACCAGCTCACCCGCTGCTTCCGCGACGAGGACCTGCGCGCCGACCGCCAGCCGGAGTTCACCCAGATCGACCTGGAGATGAGCTTCGTCGACGAGGAGGACATCTTCGCCGTCGGCGAGAAGCTGTTCACCCGCCTCCTGCGCGAGGTGCGCGGCGTCGAGCTGCCCGGGCGGTTCCCCCGGATGCGCTTCGCCGAGGCCATGGACCGGTTCGGCTCCGACAAGCCGGACCTGCGGTTCGGCCAGGAGCTGGTCGAGGTCACCGAGTACTTCGCGGACACCCCGTTCCGGGTCTTCAAGGCCCCCTACGTGGGCGCCGTGGTCATGCCGGGCGGCGGGTCCCAGACCCGCAAGGAGCTGGACGCCTGGCAGGAGTGGGCCCGCTCGCGCGGCGCCAAGGGCCTGGCCTACGTGCTCGTCCAGGAGGACGGCACCCTGGGGGGCCCGGTCGCCAAGAACCTGTCCGACACCGAGCGCGAGGGCCTGGCCGCCGAGGTCGGCGCGGCGCCCGGCGACGCCGTCTTCTTCGCGGCGGGCAAGCGCTCCGAGAGCCAGGAGCTGCTCGGCGCCGCGCGCCTGGAGATCGGCAAGCGGTGCGACCTGATCGACACCTCCCTCTGGGAGATCCTGTGGATCACCGACATGCCGCTGTTCGAGGAGGCCGACGAGGAGGGCTCCTGGAAGCCGGTGCACCACCCCTTCACGGCTCCGGCCGTCGAGGACGAGGACGACTTCCAGGAGCACCCGGGCACCACCAACTCCCGTGCCTTCGACCTGGTTCTCAACGGCTACGAGCTCGTCTCGGGGTCCATCCGTATCCACCGTGCCGAGATGCAGCAGCGCGTCTTCGACACGATCGGCCTGAGCAAGGCCGAGGCGGAGTCCAAGTTCGGTTTCCTGCTCGAGGCGTTCAAGTTCGGCCCGCCCCCGCACGGCGGCCTGGCCGTGGGCTGGGACCGGATCATCATGCTCCTGGCCGGACAGCCGACCATCCGCGAGGTCATCGCGTTCCCGAAGACCGCTTCGGGCGGCGACCCGCTGACCGGGGCGCCCACCCCGATCACCGGGGCCCAGCGGGCCGAGGCCGGGGTGGACGCGGACCCGGAGGCCGAGGCGCAGGCCAGGGCCGGCCGGAAGTAGGTCCGGAGGGGGCCTGAGAACCCTGTGACGGGGGCGGTGCGCGGTGGACGCGCAC
>NZ_JBSHDN010000327.1:0-4506 GCF_053616335.1 Nocardiopsis sp. NPDC055824 | reverse complement strand
GGTGGCGGACCCTGCGGCGCCCGGACGGAGGACGGCCCCGCCCCGGGCGCCCCGTCCCCGGTCAGACGTCCGGGTGGACGCCGCGCGGGGTGAACACCACCTCGCGCGCCCGGCTCGGGGTGACCGCGCCGCGCAGGGCGGGGTCGGTGAGCAGGACGACCGGCGCGACGCGGTTCGGCGAGACCGGGTACCACTCGGCCAGCGCCTCCTCGATGACGGCCCAGGCCTCGTCGCCGGCACCCCGCGCCACCAGGGCGCGGGCCCGGTCCAGGGCGCGCTCGAAGGCGGGCGGCTCCGGGGCCCGGCGGGAGGCGAGCAGGGCGTCCCGCTCCTCGTCGGTCGACGGCAGCTCGAATCCCGTCGCCCCGCCGCCCAGCGCGCGGACCGCGAAGGCCGTGCTCCCGTGGGCGTCCAGTCCGGCGCTGTACAGGTAGAGCGGAAGGGCCTCGGACTCGATCTGCCCGACACCGACCTCGGCCACCACGTGGGGCCGGTGCAGGAGTCCGCGCAGCTCGTGGTGGATCCCGTTGACGTCGAGGAAGGCCGAGAGCACCGCCCTGAGGTAGGCGGCGGCGCCCGACCCCTTCTCCTCGGCCTTGCGGAAGGTCTCCATCGCGTCGGTCACCCGGCCGCGCAGCGCCGCCGCGCGCCCCCGGGCCAGGAGGTCCTCGGCGCCCTCCGGGCGCACCGGCCGGCCCTCCGACCCGCTCAGCTCCTCGAACGAGGCGCGCTCGGCGACGACCAGGTCCGCGAAGGAGCGGTGGCGCTCGCCCAGCCCGGGGTACCAGCTCGCCCACACGTAGGCGGCCCACTCTCCGTCGGGGGAGACGTCCCCCGCGTCGAGCAGCCAGGTCTGCGCGTCGCTGGCGCCGGAGACCACGAGGAACGGGCCGACCAGTCCGTCCTCCCTCAGCTCCTCCTCGTCGAGCATCGCCTCGTCGTGGAAGTCGTCCGCCCAGCCGGCCTCGTCGGCGGAGAGGAGGGCGTACATGAACATGCCCATCCTGGTCCAGCCGTCGGAGGCCCCGAGGAACGACCTGTAACTGGGCGGCAGCGGGGTCCCGAGCCTTTCCTCCAGGGCCGCGATCCGCTCCTCGGAGGCGCCCTCGTAGCCCAGCCAGGACGCGGCGCGCTGTTCGCCGGTCGTCTCCACGAGCTCGCCCGGCTCCAGGACCCGCAGCATGTCGGCGCTGTACTCGGCGAGGAAGGACCGCCAGCTCCCGACGGTGTTCGGGGCGCCCTCCACGAGCTCGGCGGCGATGCCCGCGTACGGCGCCGGCGCCTCCCCGGCCGCGTAGCGGTGGCCGGTGAACGCCTCGTACGAGCGCCTGCCGGAGAAGAACCGGACCCGGCACAGCTGGGTCTCGCCCCCGCCGGAGTTGCGGGTGATCTCCAGCCTCAGGAACCGGTAGGACTCCTCGGAGGCCTCGCCGGTCACGTGGAAGTCGCGGGCGTGGTGCCGCTGCGGGAAGGTCTCGTCGGCGCGCGCGTCGAGGTCCACCCACGTCCGGCCGTCCTGTGAGCCCTGGAGCACCCAGTCCCGGGGGTCGCGGTCGGCGAAGTCGTTGGCCGACTCCAGCGCGTAGTGCCGGACCCGGACGGGCTCCTCCATGGTGAACTCCAGGAAGTCGGCGTCCCGCCAGGAGAGCCACTTGGCGGCCGTCGCGTCGAGCACGTTGAGGGCGACCTCGCCCGCCCTCGCGTGCTCGTTCCCCGCCCGCACCTCGCGCACCCGGTCGGTGATCTCGACCATCGAGGCGGACTCGTCCAGGTCCACGGAGCGCAGGAGGACCGAGCCGCCGCCGCCCTCGCGGTCGGCCCAGCCGAACCGCGAGACCGGCGCCCCGCCGTCCTCGACGAGCAGGCGCAGCTCCTCGTCCGCCCGGCCGCCCGCGACCAGGAAGCGGTGGGGGCCGGCCGAGGTCCGCTGCACCAGACGGCCCCGCCACTCGTAGGAGGTGCCGTCCGCGGCGACCCGCAGGCCGACGAAGGCGGTCATCCCGGGGTCGAACCCGATCACCGCCTCGGCGCCGTCGACGTCCCGCCAGTCGAGTCGGGCGAGCGGCACGGCCGGACCGGCCTCGAACCCGACGACCAGTCCGTGGTCGGAGGTCCACCGCCCCGTCCCGCTCCTCTGCCGTTCGGTGAGGAAGACGAGGGCGGGCATGTGCTCCGGCATGAGGGCTCCAAGTGAGGGGAGGAGGGGAGGGGTGCTGTCCGGCTGCGCGGACGACCGCGCCCCGGGGACGGGGGAAGGCTACGCGCGCGGGCCGACAGTCGGAGCCGCGCGGAACACACGGCGGCTCCGGGGTTCCCGGCCGCTCCGGCGGGCGCCGCGACGGCGGGGCGGCTGGGCAGCTGGGCAGCTGGGCAGCTGGGCTTGACCATGCCGTAGGGGCATGGTTTTCCATGGGTACCGTCGGCGCGTCCGCGCCGGGGGGCGCGAACTTCGAGGAGGGACGGGCATGGCCTGGAGCACCCGGCAATTGGCGGAGCTCGCCGGCACGAGCGTGCGGGCGGTGCGGCACTACCACGAGGTGGGCCTGCTGGAGGAGCCGGAGCGGCGCTCCAACGGCTACAAGAGCTACGGGGTGGCGCACCTGATCCGGGTCCTGAGGATCAAGCGCCTGTCGGAGCTGGGGTTCTCCCTGGCCCAGATCGCCGACATGGGCGAGGCCGAGTCCTACCCCGACGAGGCGCTGCGGAGCCTGGACGCCGAGCTGGAGGCCACGATCGAGCGGCTCCAGCGGGTGCGCCTGGAGCTGGCCCTGGTCCTGCGCAAGTCGGCGCCCACCGAACTCCCGCCCGAGATGGCGCTCGCCACCGCCGACGTGGACATGAGCGAGGCCGACCGCTCGTTCGTCGTCGTCATGACGCGGTTGATGGACCCCGCCGCGATGAGCTCCTACAGCGAGGCGCTCAAGGACCGCCGGGTCGTCGAGGAGGAGTCCGATTTCGACGCCCTGCCCGAGGACGCCGACGAGGAGACGCGCCGCGAGCTGGCGGAGCGGCTCGCCGGCCCCGTCCGCGGCCTCCTCGCCGACCACCCCGTGCTGGGGGACCTGAACAGGATCGCGCCGAAGCGCCCCCGGTACGCCGCGGAGACGAGCGTGACCGCGCTCAAGGACCTCTACAACCCCGCCCAGGTCGACGTCATGATGCGCCTGGGGAAGATCCTGCGGGACGACCCGCCCGCGTCCTCGCGGGACGAGGGGGCCTGACGGCGCCCGCGCCCGGCGCGGCGCGGCACGGGAGGCGTGCCCGCCGCCGGGGAGGGTCGACAAGTGGACGGATCGACGTGTCGGCCCGGCGCCTTGCCGGCTCGGGGACTTGTCGGCGCAGGTGAACGGAGGCCGTGCCGTCCGGGGGCCGCCCCTGTCCCCCGTGCGAGCGACAAGCAGGTGTCCACCGTGTGGTGACGACGCCGACCCGCCGCGTCCGTAGCGTTCTCCCCAGTCGCCGCGTTCCGTCGGGCCGCGCGGTCCGTGCCGCGGTGAACGGCGCCGACGCCCCTGGCGACGTCCGCCCCCTCAACCCGTTCCTCTGGAGGACCCCATGCCCCGCACCGTCCGGGCGACCGCCCTGACCGCACTGTGCTGCACCGTCGCCGTCACGGCGCTCACCGGATGCGGGCCGCTCTCCGACGTGCGGTCCGGCCTGGACGAGGTCCGGACCGACCTGGAGACCGCCGCCGAGGACGTGATGACCGACGGAGAGCTGTTCACGGGAACCAAGACGCTCGAGGTCGGGGGCGGCTCCGTGAACGTGTCCTGTTCCGGCCTCCCGGCGGACGACCGGCCGGTCGTCGTCCTGATGGCCGGGATGGGCGACGGGCTGGACACCATGGCCGACCTCCAGGAGACCCTGAGCGACGGGGACCGGGTCTGCTCCTACGACCGGTTCGGCGAGGGCGCGAGCGACCAGCCGGAGGGCCCCCAGAGCATCGCCGACGTCGGCGAGACCCTGACCGCCGTCCTCGACGACATCGCCGGCGACGGCCCGGTCGTCCTGGTCGGCCACTCGCTGGGCGGGCTGATCGCCGCCCGCTACGCCCCCGACCACCAGGACAGGGTCGCGGGACTGGTCCTGCTGGACGCCACGTCCCCGACGATGCTCGACGACATCACCGGCGTGATCCCCGAGACGGCCACCGGACCGGGCGCCGAGGTGCGCGCCCAGAACCTCGCCGTGTTCGAGGGTGAGAACCCGGAGCAGATCGTCATCGAGAGCGACCCGGAGGTGCGCTCCGCCGGGGACATCCCGACGGAGATCATCCAGCACGGGGTGCAGTACCTCGGGGAGATCCCCGAGTACGGCGCCGACCTGGAGCGCGTGTGGGCCGAGGGCCAGGAGAAGTGGAGCGGGGTCTCCGGCCTCAGCGAGCTCAGCACCGCCGAGGAGAGCGGTCACTACATCCACGTCGACCAGCCCGGGATCGCCGTCGAGGCCGTCCGGCGCGTCACGGACCAGGCCGCCGCCTGACGCCGGGCGTCCGCCCGGCCGCGC
>NZ_JBSHDN010000326.1:0-4515 GCF_053616335.1 Nocardiopsis sp. NPDC055824 | reverse complement strand
GCGCACCCGCACCCCGGACCGGGCGGGCCGGGGCTCAGGCGCGGCCGGTCTGCGCACCCTTGTCGCCCCCGGCGCCCTTGGCCGCCAACAGGGAGGCGTGGGTCGGGGCGTCGGGGACGTGGGCGGGCCGCCCGGCCGCGAACTCCTTGCGCAGCACCGGGACGACCTCCTCGCCGAGCAGGTCCAGCTGCTCCAGGACCGTCTTCAGCGGCAGGCCGGCGTGGTCCATGAGGAAGAGCTGGCGCTGGTAGTGGCCGAAGGAGTCCCGGAAGGTCAGGGTGCGGTCGATGACCTCCTGCGGGCTTCCGACGGTCAGCGGGGTCTCGCGGGTGAACTCCTCCAGGCTGGGCCCGCCGCCGTAGACGGGGGCGTTGTCGAAGTAGGGGCGGAACTCCTTGACCGCGTCCTGGGAGTTCTTGCGCATGAAGACCTGCCCGCCGAGGCCGACGACGGCCTGGTCGGCCTTGCCGTGGCCGTAGTGCTCGAAGCGGCGCCGGTACAGGGAGATCAGCTTCTTGGTGTGCGTGGCCGGCCAGAAGATGTTGTTGTGGAAGAAGCCGTCACCGTAGTACGCGGCCTGCTCGGCGATCTCCGGGCTGCGGATCGAGCCGTGCCAGACGAAAGGCGGCACCCCGTCCAGGGGCCGGGGCGTGGAGGTGAAGCCCTGGAGGGGGGTGCGGAACTTGCCCTCCCAGTCGACGACGTCCTCCCTCCACAGGCGGTGGAGCAGGTTGTAGTTCTCCAGCGCCAGCGGGATGCCCTGGCGGATGTCCTGGCCGAACCAGGGGTAGACGGGGCCGGTGTTGCCGCGGCCCATCATCAGGTCCACCCGGCCGTCGGCCAGGTGCTGCAGCATCGCGAAGTCCTCGGAGATCTTCACCGGGTCGTTGGTGGTGATCAGCGTGGTGGAGGTGGACAGGATCAGCTTCTCGGTCCGCGCCGCGATGTAGCCGAGCATCGTCGTCGGGGAGGACGCCACGAACGGCGGGTTGTGGTGCTCTCCGGTGGCGAAGACGTCGAGGCCGACCTCCTCCGCCTTGAGCGCGATCGCGACCATCGCCTTGACCCGCTCGGCCTCGGTCGGCGTGCGTCCCGTCGTCGGGTCGGTGGTCACGTCACTGACTGAGAAGATTCCGAACTGCATGGCCTGCTCCCCGATATTGTTTCCTGAGAAGTAATTTCCTATGAAGGTATCACGGGGAACGGGTGGGGCGACACAGGTATTCCCCGGCGTCCCCGGAGCGGAAGGCGTGGACGGCGGCGCCCCCGAAGGACCGCCGCCCCGGGGTCCGGGGCGCCCCGTGCGGGAGGAGGGGTCCCCTCGGTTCATGGGTCCCCTCCCCCCGCCTCCGACCGCCCCGCTCCCTCACGCCGGGGAGGCGCTCCGGGCGGCGGCCCCGGGTTCCGCCTGCGGGGAACCGCCGGCCATGGCGACCTCGACCCCCTCCCTGGTGCCCCAGCGGGTGATCCGCCTGCAGGTCAGCATCGCGTAGAGGTACAGGGGCCGCAGCACCAGGAGCCTCCACACCGCGGCCGCGGGGGAGACCAGGTACAGCATGAGCAGGTAGCCCGCCGACTCGTCGCTCCTGCGCATGGTGAACAGGCGCAGCGCCATGATGTAGTTGATCGCCAGGCCGATCACGAGTGCGGCGACCGCGATGGACCTCCACTGTTCGCGCAGGCCCTCGTCGCACAGCACGAGCAGCGGAACCGCGTAGGCCACGAACATGTGCAGGTACTCGGTCACCGTCCCCCAGAACACCACGCCGCGCAGCGGCATGTACCTCAGCCACCACAGGTGCCGCACCGTCGTCCCCCTCATCCAGCGCAGCTGCTGGCCGAAGTAGTGGCGCGGGCGCTCCGGGACGAGGGTGAAGACGATCGCGGACGGCTGGTGGACGGTGTCGCCCTTGAGCAGGGCGTAGAAGGTGAGCATGGAGTCGTCGTTCATCTGCATGGGACGGCCCCAGAAGTGCTCGTTCTCGTAGGCCCCCGCGCTATCGCGGACCGTCTGCGCCCGGTAGAAGGCCAGGGTGCCGGAGTTGATCGTCACCCGGCGCAGGACCGACTGCGCGCTGCGCAGGCCCCGGGTGAACGGCAGGTAGAGCACACAGGTGAGCCTGGTGAGCAGGTTGGCGTCCCTGTTGAGCACCAGGACGTGGCCCGCCACCGACTGCACCCGCGGACTGGCGAAGGGCGCGAGGCCCTCCCTCACGGCGTGGCGGTCGAGCACCGAGTCGCTGTCGAGGGTGACGAAGACGTCGGCGTCGTCCTCGGCGAGCACGTGCATCTGGGCGAAGCGCTTGCCGCGGTTGGCGGTGCGGTCCCAGGTGGCCTCCACCCCGTGGCCGGCGGCCCGGGCGAGGAACGCGTCGCGGATGCCGCCGTAGTCCACGGGCTCCCCGTCGGCGTCCACGGACCCGTCGTCGACGACCCGCACACGGTCCACCGTGCGGCTCTGCGCGAGGACCGAGTCCAGGCACGCGCGCAGGACCAGCGGGTCCTCGTTGTAGACGGGGACCTGGACCGTCACGGTCAGGGAGTCGAGCGCCACCTGTTCGTCGGCGGTCGCGCGGACGGGCCTCTCCAGCCAGGCGAAGGGCGCCCACCACAGGAGCAGGAACGAGGCGAGCCACACCATGGCCAGGCTCGCCCGGGGTTCGTGGAACCCGCCGACCGCGCCGACCACGTGGGCCATGCCCCACACGGTGAACGCGGCGAACGCGAGCATCCCCAGGAACGCCATCGCGCCGGGGCGCGCGGTCCTGGCGGTGGGCAGGACCGGGTCATGCGGTGGCCGGGGCCGGCCCCCGGACCGGTCCGCGTCGCGGAAAGTGAGGGTCATCGCTCCAGCGGTCCCCTGTCCCGGCGGAAGGAGACGCGGACGAGCAGCGCTCCGGCGACGACCAGGACGAGGCCGACGACGACCAGCCAGAGGTAGCCGGCGGCGAACCCCGTCGCCGCGAGCGTCGCTCCGGAACCTGTGGAGTATCCGTAGGGCATGTGGGCTTCCTCGGGATCGGGTGACTTTACGTCACATGTCTCCCACGGAACGTCCTCGCCTCCAAAAGAGAAAGGCCAATTTCACGCAAAGACCGGGGCATGGTTCGCGAACCGCTCCGCCGGGGGTGCGGACACCGGAGCGTGCGCGGGACCGACATGTCCGGAACGCGTTACCGGAGCCGGTGGCCGAGCGGTCCGCCGGACGGTCGGCCCGACCCGCTCCGGCACTCCGTCCACAGGCCGGAGGCCGTCTGTTCACGCGGATGTGGTGCGCGGGTATGACCATGCCCAGGGACCGGACACCTCCCGGGGAAGGGAGACCGGTGCGACGCAAGCCGAACGGTCGTCACCGCGTGCTATCCCTGACCCGAACCCCGCGGTCACCGGGAGTCACGGCGACCGGGACGTCCGAGCACGTGATCACACGAGAAGGAGGAGGGCGCGCCCCACCGGCCCCCGCGCCCGGAACCCCATGGCCACCACCCTCGACCCCCGACGCGACCCCTCCGCACCGGCCACCGACCGCACCGACCGCGAGCCCGTCGTGCTCGCGGACGCCTTCGGCGACGTCCTCGCCGCCCTCACGGACCTGGACCCCGACCTGGCACTCGTGCCCGACGCCTGACACGCCGACCGGCGGGACCCCGCCCCTGCGGCCGGGGTCCCGCCCGCTCCCCTGCCGTCAGCGGGGGGAGACCCCCTCGGGGTGCTCGGGCAGGTAGGACCACACCAGCTCGATCGGGCCGCGCAGGTGGGCGTTGAACTCCGCCAGCTCCTCCGCGGGCACCCACAGCTCCAGGATCGTGCGTCCGCCCGCCTGCCTCACGGGGTACCGGGACGCGAATCCGGCGTCCACGCGGAACCGGGTGACGTGCCCCTCACCGTCGCGTGGCAGGTTCCACTCCCTGGCGATCCTCTCCGCGTACCCCCGGTTCAGGACCGGGTAGAAAATGGGCTGCTCCGGCAGCCGCGGCGGCCACTCCCGCCAGCCGGAATCCCTGACCAGGGCGAGTTCCCGGGGCCCTGTGGGCCGCCACAGGGTCATCGTCCCCGGCGTGCCCCCGCCCTCTCCTGTGCTGTTCACAGCAGGAGCATAGACATCCCTTGCCCCAGTCAGCACCCGCTTTTTACCGGCCGGACCGAAAATCGGTGCGAGGAACGGGAACACCACAATCAGACGAAGCGTTCTCACAGGTGAAGCGCCCCAGACCGAACCCCGACCCCGCAGTCTTCCCACACCCACCCAGGTCCTGTGAGGCGCTCGCACCACAAACCAAGCGCGGATGCACGCGCTCGTGTCGGCAATGGGGGTTTCCGGCACGTATTCAGTCGCTGCATCCGCCTTCCCAGCGGCCAGACCGCACTCAGTGCACACTGGCCGCGCCCGCTGTGGCCCGCGTTGGGGGACGTGGGCCACAGCTACGTCCGGGGACGTGCCGCCCCCCCCCCCCGCCCCCGCCCCCGTTTGACCCCCCGGCCCCCCCCCCCCCCCCCCCGGCCGCCCCCCCCGGC
>NZ_JBSHDN010000325.1:0-4519 GCF_053616335.1 Nocardiopsis sp. NPDC055824 | reverse complement strand
GGGCCCACCGCCCGCGGCGGCCCCGGAAGCGCTCAGCGCACGCCCAGGGCGAACAGGAGCGCGCGCATCCTGTCGGTGGTCTCCGACAGGACGGCCCCGGGGTCGGAACCGGACATGACGCCACCGCCGACGAAGGCGTCCACCCTGCTGTGGAACACCTCGGCACAGCGGGCGGCGACGACCCACTCGCCGTCGCCCCGGGCCGTGCTGTAGCCGACGGCTCCGGAGTGGAAACCCCGGTCGAAGTGCTCCGGCGCGCCGACCACCCCGGACGCGGGCCGCGAGGGGGAGCCGCACACGGCCGGGGCGGGACGCAGGGCCGCCGCCAGGAGGTGCGCCGGCACATCCGCGTCCAGCAGCGTCCCCTCCAGGCGGGTGGACAGGTGCCACATCGTGGCGGTTCCGACCAGCTCGGGCCGCTTCGGCACGGCCAGGGTCCGGCAGTAGGGCTCCAGCGACTCCGCCACCGCGTCGACCACGACGGCGTGCTCACGCCTGTCCCCGGCCGAGGCACGCAGTCTCTCGCGGTTGCGGTAGTCCTTGGTCGGATCGGCGCTGCGGGGGACGGAGCCGGACAGCGGCTGGGAGGCCACCCGGCTCCCGCGCTTGGAGACCAGCAGTTCCGGGCCCGTCCCCAGAAGGGTGCGGTCCTCCGCCCCGGGGCCGGGCACGTCGATCGCGAAGACGGGTTCGCCCGGATCGCGCCAGAGGAGGTTGTTCAACGCCGTGGACGGATCGACCGCCGACGTGCTGTGCAGACGCAGGCCCCTGGCCGACACCACCCTGTCCGGCCCGCCGTCCCCGGCCGTCAGCGCGATCGCCCGCTCGATCGACGCCCTGTGCTCGTCGGGGGCGGGCACGGGCGTGGACCCCCACTCCCCCGGCAGCGGCCGCCGGCGCAGGCCCGGCGCCCGGCCCCGGGGCGGCGCGGGTGCGTGGCGCACCGTTCGGGGGAGCAGGAACCGGGCCGACCGCCGCCCGTCGAAGGGGATGGCGCCCATCACCACGCCCTCGGGCCCCGCGCTCCCGAGCAGGGAGTCGACCTCGTGCACCTCTTCCGCGACCCCCAGGACCCCGGTCCCGTGCAGTGCGCCGGCACCGGTGGAGAAGAACGTGTCCCCCGGCCGGTAGGAGGCCAGGAGCTCGGCGACGGACGGCGCCGGCGCCGGCGTTCTCTGTTCAGGCATGTGTCGAATCCTCTACAGGGGTGGGAGTGGTCTCCGATGGAACTGCCGCCCGGCCGCGCAGGCTCCCCGGCGCCGGGCACGACCGCGCCGCGGTGGGTCCGCTGCCGGGGGCAGCACTACGGACCCGGCACCAGGGAGCGGCTCTCCGGGGCCAGCGTCAGGACCCGGTCCATGCGGTCGGCGACGTGCCGGTCGTGGGTCACCATGACGACGGCCAGGCCCTCCTCGGCGCGGAGGGCGTCCAGGACGTCCAGGACCGTGCGGGCGCTCGCGGCGTCCAGGGCGGAGGACACCTCGTCGGCCAGCAGGACCCGGGGGCGTGCGGCCAGGGCCCGGGCGATGGCCACGCGCTGGCGCTGGCCGCCGGAGAGGCGGGCCGGCAGCGCGCGTCCGACGTCCGGCGGCAGCCCGACCCGTTCCAGGAGCCCGGGGACCTCCGCGGCGGCCCGGCCGCGGGTCAGCCCCCGCAGCACCATGGCCGGGCGTGCGAGCGCCGTCGCGACCCGCTGAGCCGGGTTCAGGGTTCCGGCCGGGTCCTGGGGAACCAGCTGGACGGCCCGCAGCGCCTCCCGGGAACGGTCCGTGTGGCCGGCCGGCAGGGGCCTGCCACCGAGCGAGAAGGAACCCGCCGCGGGAGGATGGAGCCCCGCCAGGCTCCTGAGCAGGGTGGACTTACCGCATCCGGAAGGACCCAGGACGGCGACCGCCTCCCCCGGACCGACGGCCAGGTCCACTCCGCCGAGCAGTTCCCGCCCGCCCGGGGCCGTGAGGCGCACCTCCCGCAGGCCGAGGACCGGAGCGCCCCCCGGGGACCGGGGACCCACGGTCGTGGACGCGGCTCCGCGGACCGGTTCGGGCCCGCCGATGTCGAGGCGGAGGTCGGCCACACGGTCGGCGAACCCCCGGTCGTGGGTGACCACGACGGTGACCCTCCCCGGGCGCCCCCTCCGCTGTTCGAGGACGTCGAGCACGAGTTCCACCGTGGCGGGGTCCAGGCCGCTCGTGGGCTCGTCCAGCACGAGCACCCCGGGATCGGCGACGACCGCCCGGGCCAGCGCCACACGCTGGGCCTGGCCCCCGGAGAGCTCGTGCGGGCGCCGGCGCCACAGGGCGTCGGCGTCCAGTCCCAGCGAGGTGAGCACCGCCCGGACGGCCCCGGCGTTCGCGCGCCGCAGGCCGCCCGGCAGGGCTTCGGCGACCAGGGCGCAGACCGGCCGCAGGGGGTGCAGGTCCGAGGCGGGGTCCTGGCCGAGCACGCCCGTGGCGGCCCGGCGCCATCGGCGCGCCGCGCGTCCCGCGGGCACCGGCGCCCCCCGCCAGCGCACCCGGCCGTCCCTGCGCACCAGGCCGGGCGGCAGCGCGTCCAGCACGGCCAGGACGGCGCTGGTCTTGCCGCTCCCCGACGGGCCCATGACCGCGAGCACCCCGCCGTCCGGCACGCGCAGGTCCACCGGACCGACCACGGCGGCCCCGCGGTCGGTCTCGACCAGCACCGCCTCCGCATGCAGTCCTTCAGCCATCCGCGGGCTCCTTCCGTGCGGGTCCGCGGTCGCGGCTCCCGGGCGTGCGGTCGTCGGAGAGGTACAGCTGTGCCAGGAGGGCGAGCAGGACGGTGGTGGCCCCCAGCGCCACGGCCGGTGCCGCCACGGCCCAGGGGTTGATCGCCACGCCGGTCATGTTCTCCCTGAGCATGAGGGCCCAGTCGGGGGCGGGCGGGGCGGCCCCCAGCCCCAGGACGCTCAGTGCGGAGGCCACCTGGAGCGCGACCACCAGGCGCAGCCCGAGGTCGGCGACGACCAGCCCCCGAACGGCGGGGAGGACCTCCCTCAGCAGGATCGAGGCGGTGCCCTCCCCGCGCAGGAGCGCGGCCTCCACGTACCCGGAGGTGCGGGCCGCGCGGACGGCGTCCTTGACCACGCGCAGGGTGAGCGGGGCCCCTCCGCACACCGTCGCGACAACCACCGCCGTGTGCCAGGGCAGGGCGATCGCGGCAAGCAGGGCCAGGAGCAGGGAGGGCAGGGCTAGCAGCAGGTCGGCCACGGCGGTGAGGAGCCGCGAGGCCGGCCCGCCGAACCACCCGGCGGCCAGCCCGCCGGCGGTCCCGACGGCACAGGCGCACACGGCGGCCGCGACGGAGACGCCGAGCAGCCCCCTTCCGCCGGCCAGGACACGGGACAGGACGTCGCGGCCCAGGGCGTCCGTTCCCAGGAGGTGAACGGGGTCGGGCAGCTGCCAGGGCGCGCCCGTCGAGGAGGTGGGGCTGTGCGGCGCCCACCATCCGCCGAACAGGGCGACGGCCAGGACCGCGGCCGACAACAGGGGGACGGACAGCGACGCGAGGACCGGAGCGAGGCGACGGTTCACCGGACCGGCCTCCGGCGTGGTTCGGTCAGGGCGGCGACCAGGTCTCCGACCAGCAGTCCCACCAGCACGACCGCGGCGGCGACCACCGCGGTGGCCTGGACGACGGGCAGGTCCCGGGAGGCCAGGGAGGAGACGAGCAGCGATCCGATGCCCGGATAGCCGAAAAGGGTCTCCACCAGCGCTGCGGCGGCGATCAGCCCTCCCGCGGTGTTCGCCGTGACCCGGGTGAAGGGGGCCAGGAGGAAGGGGAGCACGTCGGTCGAGGCGATCCGCCACGGGGGGACCCCCCGCCGGCGGGCGTCGGCCACGTGGGGCAGGCGTACGGTGTCGGCCACCGCACCGGCCAGCAGGCTCGCGCCGAAGAACGCGGTGGGCAGGGCCAGGGAGGCCACCGGGAGGAACAGCAGTTCCGGATGCTGCCAGGGCGAGGCTCCGGGCGGGAGCAGGGATACCGGGGGCACCAGGCCCAGGGCGCCGGAGAACACGGCCGCCAGGGCGGCGGCGGTGACCGCGGTGGGCAGTGCGGCGCCTCCGGTGAGGACCGCGGTGGACAGCCGGCGCGCCCGCCGGGAACCCCCGGCCCACCAGGCCAACGCCAGGGAGGCGGGGGTCGCCACCGCCAGCGCCCCGCCCACCACCGCGAGGGTGGCGGGCAGCCGCTGGGCGAGGGCGTCGGCGACCGGGCGGCCGTTGACCAGGGACGTGCCGAGGTCTCCGGTGAGCAGCGATCCGGCCCAGTCGAGGTAGCGCCGCCAGGGCGCGGCGTCCAGTCCCAGCTCCTCACGGAGCTCCCGGACCTCCTCCTCGTCGGCGCCGGGGGTGACACGCAGGTCGACGGCGTCGCCGGGCAGGAGTTCGGTGGCGGTGAACACCGCCACCGAGACCAGGGCCAGCAGGAGCACGGTCCGCACCAGGGCGAACAGGAGCGGGACCCCCGTGACCGCCCCCGCGGTGCGGGGGCGGGGGGC
>NZ_JBSHDN010000324.1:0-4522 GCF_053616335.1 Nocardiopsis sp. NPDC055824 | reverse complement strand
GGCCCCACGGCGGGCCTCGTCACGTCCGGCCCCCGGTCGTCAGTCCCGGTCGTGGAAGTGCGCCTGGAGCGCGCGCACCTCCTCGGCGAGCGCCTCCACGGGGCCCTCCACCTCGACCCCGGGCACGACGTCGTTGACGGGCAGCGCGCGCACGGGTCCCGCGGGCACCCCCCACTCCTCCAGCCAGGAGACCAGCTGCGCCGAGGAACTCGCGTACACGATCCGGCCGAGGCCCGCCCAGCCGTGCGCCGCCGAGCACATGGCGCAGTGCTCCCCGGAGGTGTACACGGTCGCCGCCGCGCGCTCGGCCGGGGTCATGCGGGTCGTCGACCACCGGGCGATCGCGAACTCCGGGTGCTGGGTGCCGTCGCCGCCCGCGACGTGGTTGTGGTCCTCGAACAGCACGGTCCCGTCTGCCGCGACCAGCAGTGATCCGAACGGCTCGTCCCCCGCGGCCAGCGCCTCCGCGGCCAGTTCGACCGCACGCCTCAGGTGCCGCAGGTCGGTGTCGTCCACCATGCCCTCCCTCTCCTCGCGCCGCGGCCCCCGGCCGCGGTCCGCGCCACGGTACCGCCGGGGCGGCCCGGACGGCGAACCCCCTGCGGGAGGCGTCCCGGGGCCAGGCCGGGGTCAGCGTCCGCGGCCGAACCCTCCTTCCCGGACCGCGCCCGCACCGCCCACGGCGCCATCGCCGCGGAGCGGGCCGAACCCCACCGCTGAGGGTCGGGCAGGGGCCGGCCCGACCGGGTCCGCACACGCGGACGGCCGCGCCGGAGCACGTCCGGCGCGGCCGTCGGGGGCCGGTGCGGTCCCCTAGACCATGGAGGCCTCCCGGTGCCCGTCCTCCTCACGGGCCGCCTCCTCGGCGGCGCGGGCCTCGGAGCGGGCTATCCACCGGTCGTCCACCACCCGGATCACCGTGATCGCCACGATCGCCACCCCGGCCACGGCCAGACCGGTGAGGACCTTGGCCGGGTCGCTCACGTCCAGGTCGAAGAACCACTGGCCCAGCGGCGTCACCATGGCCAGTGTCAGCAGGCCGACCATGGAGCCCACCATCAGGACCTTCCACCACACGTACGGCTTGGCCACCAGCAGCAGGACCCACAGGGTGGTCGCGCACAGCGTGATCACCACCGCCGTGCGGTCCGCCGGGTCCGGGACGGTCCGCCCGCCCAGCACCAGCAGGTAGGTCGTCACCGCCGCGAAACCGGCCACCATCCCCGAGGGGATGGCGAGCCGCAGCGTGCGCATCACGAACCCCGGCTTGGCGATGTCGGTGTTGGGCGCCAGGGCCAGGAAGAACGACGGGATGCCGAAGGTCACCGCGTTGATCAGCGTCGCGTGCCGGGGGAAGAACGGGTACGCGACCGCCAGCAGCCCGACGATGATCGCCAGCGTCATCGTGTACACGGTCTTGGTCAGGAACAGGCTGGCCACACGCTCGATGTTGCCGATGACCCGGCGGCCCTCGGCCACCACGCGCGGCAGCACCGCGAAGCGGTTGTCCAGCAGGACCAGCTGCGCCACCGAGCGCGACGCCGGGCTGCCGGAGCCCATCGCCACCCCGATGTCGGCCTCCTTCAGGGCCAGCACGTCGTTGACGCCGTCGCCGGTCATCGCCACCGTGTGCCCGCGGTCCTTCAGCCCGCGCACCATGTCGCGCTTGCGCTCCGGGGTCACCCGGCCGAACGCCGAGCGCCTCTCGACCTCGCGGGCCAGCTCGCCCGCGTCGGCGGACAGGGAGCGGGCGTCCACCGGGTCCTCCGCGCCGGGCAGGCCCAGCTCGCGGCCCACCGCGCCGACCGAGGCCGCGTGGTCGCCGGAGACGATCTTGACGTCGACGCCCTGGCCGGCGAAGTAGTCGAGGGTGGCCCCGGCGTCCTCGCGCACCTTCTGGTCCAGGACCACCAGCGCGACCGGGGCCACCTCGCCGGGGGCGTCGTCGGAGTCCACCCGGGCGGAGGCGCGGGCCAGCAGCAGCACCCGGAGCCCCTGCGAGCCGAGCCGTGCCGCCTCGGCCGCGGCGGGGGAGTCGGGGGAGGACAGCACGTCGGCGGCGCCCAGGACCCAGTGCTCCTCGCCGCCCGGGGTGAGGAAGCCGGCCCCGCTCCACTTGCGGGCCGACGAGAACGGCGCCAGCGCGATGACGGTCCAGTCGGGGGCGGACACCCCGCTCGACCCGAACCCCTGCGCGATGGCGGCCATGCTCGCGTTGTGGTCGGGGTCGCAGGCCGCCAGGGCGGCCAGCACCTGGGTCGGCGAGGGGTCGTCGCCTACCGCGCGCCCTCCCAGGTCGCGGATCTGGGCCAGCTTCATGCCGGCCTCGGTCAGCGTCCCCGTCTTGTCGGTGCACACCACGTCCACGCGGGCCAGGCCCTCGATCGCGGGCAGCTCCTGCACCAGGCACTTGTACTTCCCCAGCCGGATCACACCGACCGCGAAGGCGATGCTGGTGAGCAGGATCAGCCCCTCGGGGATCATCGACACCAGCGCCGCCACCATGCCGCGCAGCGCGTCCGCCAGCGGGCCGGAGATCTGGCCGCCCGCCGTGGGCTCCTCCAGCGTGACGTGGCCGCCCATGAACAGCTGGCTGTAGATCAGCAGGGCACCGATCGGGAACAGCGCGTAGGTGATCCAGGTCAGGATGCGGTTGATGCCCGACCGCAGCTCCGAGTGCACCAGCGAGAACCGGCTCGCCTCCTCGGCCAGGCGTGCCGCGTACGCGTGCCGCCCCACCTTGGTGGCGCGGAAGCGCCCGGCGCCCGCCACCACGAAGCTGCCCGACATCACGGTGTCGCCGGGCCGCTTGAGCACGGGATCGGCCTCGCCGGTCAGCAGGGACTCGTCGACCTCCAGCCCTCCCGCCCAGGTGACGACGCCGTCGACCGCGATCTGGTCGCCCGTGCCGACCTCGAGGACCTCGTCCAGGACGATCTCCTGGGTGGTCACGCGCACCGTCGCGCCGTCGCGCACGACCCGGGGGTGGGCGGCGTTGACGATCGCGAGCTTGTCCAGGGTGCGCTTGGCGCGCAGCTCCTGGACGATGCCGATCAGCGTGTTGATCAGGATCACCATCGCGAACAGCCCGTCCTGGACGGGACCGATCACGGCGATGATCGTGAACAGCACCGCGATCATCGCGTTGATCCGCGTGAACACGTTGGCTCGGATGATCTGCCCGACGCTGCGGCTGGCACGCACGGGGACGTCGTTGGTCCGGCCGGTGGCGACCCGCTCGGCGACTTCCGCCAGGGTCAGCCCGGTCTCGGACGGGGGGCCGTGGAGGCCCGGCCCGGCACGCTCGGGCCGCGCGCCGGCGACGTTCGGGGCAGCCGCCTGCGAATCCCTGTCCGAGGCGCCTTCCGCACCGTCGTCGGGTCGTTCGGGTTGGACGGGCACGCACACTCCTGGGTGGTACGGGAGACGGGTGGACGGGCCCCTGAACACGCGAGGGGGCGCACCGGCCACGGACGTCCGGAGAGTAAGGAGATCCACAGCCTAGAAGACCCCCGGACCACTCGCGGGCGTCCTGTCCCCCCGATGCCGGGTGGTACCCGCACCACCAGGCGTCCGGGGGGCGGCCGTGTCCGGCGCCCGCCCCGCCCTCCCCGGCAGGCCCCGAGCGGACGTAGAGTCCGGGTACAGTTCCGTCCACCCTCCGGTCGGGCCTCTCGGGCCGTGCCTCCGGGGAGACAGCAGAGGTCCTCATGTGCACCGTCATCGTCGGATTCGATCCCGGCGCCGACACACCACTCGTCATCGCGGCGCTCCGGGACGAGATGTCCCTGCGGCCCTGGGACCCGCCCGCGCGCCACTGGCCCGACCGGCCCGAGCTGGTCGGCGGGCGCGACCTCACGGCGGGGGGAACCTGGCTGGCGGTGAACCCCGCCCGCCCCCGCGTCTGCGCCGTGCTCAACGGGTGGCCCTGGGACGGGAGCATGCCCTGGGAGGGCGTGTACCCGGCGAGCCGGGGGGAGCTGCCGCTGCGCGCCCTCGCGCACCCGGTGCGGGACCCGCTCCAGGGGGAGGACCCCACCCGGTACGCGCCCTTCCACCTCCTGGACGCCGACGCCCACAGGGTCGGCCTGCACAGCTGGGACGGGCGGTGCATGGACACGAGGCCGCTGCCCGCGGGGGTGAGCATCGTGGTGAACACCGGCATGGACCCGCACGACCCCAGGGCGGCGCGCCACACGCCGGCGTTCGCGGCCACCCGGCCCGACCCGGCGGACCTGGCCGCCGCGAAAGGGGTCGAGGAGATCTGGGGCGAGTGGCCGCGCCTCATCACCGAGGCCGCCGGCGCGACCCCCCGTTCCGTGGGCGCCGACGGCCAGGGCGATCCGTCGGGCCTGGTCGCGCGGGCCGATCTGGGACAGGGGCGGATCTGGGCGACGGGCTCGGTGACGCTGGTCGCGCTGGACCGTGAGACGGTCCGCTACGCCTTCACGGACGCCCCTGCCGACGCCGGGGCGTGGCGGATGGTCGAGGTGTGAGGGGCCGTCGCCGCCCCGGCCCGGGG
>NZ_JBSHDN010000323.1:0-4637 GCF_053616335.1 Nocardiopsis sp. NPDC055824 | reverse complement strand
GCGCGGTGATCCGGCTTGGAAACTTCGACCTGACGATCGACGCCTACCGCATCGAGATCGAGGATCAGATCGTCCTGTCCGAACTGATCAACCGCAGCTTCTCGACCCAGGTCGCCGGGCACGGGTGGTCCGTCAGACCGGGAGGAGGACGGCGACCCCGATCGCGACGAGGGCGACGAGCGCCACGACCACGCAGCCGAGGACGATCGCGGCGACCCGGTCGGCGGCGGACATCCCGCGCCGCGGGGGCTCGGGCGGGGCGAACGAGGGGCGGCCGGAGCCCTCCCCGAAGGGCGACCCGCCCTCGTGGAGGGAGGCGTCCAGCCCGGGGCGGGACCCGGGCTGCGGCCGGAAGGAGGGGGAGGGGGAGGGGGAGGGGGAGTGCGTCAAGGGGGACTGCTCCGGATCTTCTGCGGGGGACGGTGAGGAGGGGTGTGGCTGGACCGCGGAGGTCGGGGGACCGCCGCGGCGGCCGTACGCGGAGCGGGCGCCGGGCCGTGACGGCACTACGCTATCCACCCCCTGCGGGCCTGTGGACGACGGCCCGGGCGTCGGTGGCGACTCCTATCCTGGGAGCAGACATCAGCGGTGGTTCTCGGGGGGAAGCGTGACGGTCTTCGACGACCTCATCGGCCAGCAGGCCACGGTGGGCCAGCTCCGACGGGCCGTGGCCGGGGCGTCGGACCTCGTCGCCGGGGGCCGGGGCACGGGCATGACGCACGCCTGGCTGTTCACCGGCCCGCCCGGATCGGGCCGCTCGGAGGCGGCCCGGGCCTTCGCGGCCGCGCTCCAGTGCCCCGACGGCGGCTGCGGACACTGCCCCTCCTGCCACCAGGTCCTCGCCGGAACCCACCCCGACCTGCTGTACGTGCGCCCCAGCGGTCTGAGCTTCGGCGTCGCAGCCACCCGCGACCTGGTGCTGCGGGCGGGCTCCAGGCCCTCCGGCGGCCGGTTCCGCATCGTGCTCTTCGAGGACGCCGAGCGCGCCACCGAGGCCGCCTCCAACGCCCTGCTCAAGGCGGTGGAGGAGCCCTCCCCCCGGACGGTCTGGCTGCTGTGCACGCCCGCGCCCGACGACCTGCTCGTCACCATCCGCTCCCGCTGCCGGCTGGTCACCCTCGCCACCCCCGGCACCCGGGAGCTGGTGGACGCCCTGGTCCGGCGCGACGGGGTCGACCCCGTGCTCGCCCAGGCGTCGGCGGTGGCCGCGGCGGGCCGGATCGACAGGGCCCGGCAGCTGGCCACCGACCCCGAGGCGCGCAGGCGCCGGGAGGAGGTGCTGTCCATCCCCGCCCGCCTCGACGGGCTCGGCGCGTGCGTCACCTCCGCCGCCCGGCTGTACGAGATCGCCGAGGAGGAGTCCAAGGCCCTCACCACGGCCCTGGACGAGAAGGAGAAGGACGAGCTGAGGACCGCGTTCGGCGAGGGTTCCACCGGCAAGGGCGTGGCCAAGGCCATGCGGGGCTCCGCCGGCGCCATGAAGGACCTGGAGGAGCGGCAGAAGCGCCGTGCCACCCGGATCAAACGGGACTCCTACGACCGCGCCCTGCTCGACCTGGCCGCCTTCTACCGGGACGTCCTGGCCCTCCAGCTGGGGGCCTCGGTCGAGCTGTCCACCGGAGAGCGCTCCGGCGACCTGGACCGCGTGGCGCGCTCCAGCACCCCCGAGACCACGCTGCGACGGATCGACGCCATCATGGAGTGCCGCGGACGCATCGAGGCGAACGTGCACCCCCAGATCGCCATGGAGGCCATGACCTCCGCACTCCTGGTCGACGGGAGAGCGTGAGCCGGGACGGTCCGGGGCGCCCCGGCGGGGCGCCGACCTGAGCGGACGCCCGCCTCCGGTACCCGCGCGCACGGCCGCGGCCGTCCGGATCCGGACCGGTCCGGAGCGGCAGGAGGCGGCCCCGGCCGCGGGTCGCGACCACCCGGTGGCCGCGACCCCGGGGCCGTGGGTGGACAGAGCCGCACGGCCGGGCCGGTGCGGAGCAGACGACGCGCCGGCCACCAGCGGCCGGCGGAAACGAGAGGGCGGACATCCGTGGCGACGAGAGTTCGGGGGGCACTGGCGGCGGCACTGGCCGGTGCGGTGCTGCTGGCGACCGGGTGCACGGGCGGGGAGGGCGCCCCCGAGGAGGGGAGCGTCGCAGCCCCCGACCCCGCACTGACCGACTTCACCGAGCAGGGCCTCGACTGGGGTGAGTGCGAGAGCGGGGCGGACGGCGCGGAGTGCGCGGTCTACGAGGTGCCCCTGGACTACGACGAGCCCGGCGGCGACCGTGTCGAGATCGCGGTCAAGCGGTTCCCCGCCGAGGGCGGCGACCGCATCGGCTCCCTGCTGGTCAACCCCGGCGGTCCGGGCGGCTCCGGCTACGACTACGTGGACCACGCCGCCTTCACGGTCAGCGACGCGGTGCGCCAGAGGTTCGACGTGGTCGGGTTCGACCCGCGCGGCGTCGGGCGCAGCTCACCGCTGACCTGCCTGGACTCCGAGGGGCTCGACGAGTTCCTCGGAGGGGTGGACAGCGTCGAGGGCGACGGCGACATGTCCGAGGTCACCGAGGCCGAGCTGGCCGAGCTGGAGGAGGACAGCCGCGGGTTCGTCGAGGCCTGCCGGGCCAACGACCCCGAGCTGATGCTCCACATGGGCACCGTCAACGTCGCCCGCGACATGGACATCCTGCGCGCCCTGGTCGGCGACGAGCAGCTGACCTACCTCGGCGCCTCCTACGGCACCCACATCGGGGCGCAGTACGCGGAGGAGTTCCCCGACCGGGTCCGCGCCCTCGTGCTCGACGGCGCGGTGGACCCCAGCCAGGAGCAGCTCGACCTCAGCGTCGCGCAGGCCACCGGCTTCGAGACGGCGCTGCGGGCCTTCGTGGAGGACTGCCTCGGACAGTCGGACTGCCCGCTGGGCGCGTCCGGGGACAGTGTGGAGGACGGCGTCGGGGCGCTGAGCGACTTCCTGGCCGACACCGCCGAGGAGCCGCTGTCCAACAGCGCCGACGACCGCGAGGTCAACCGGGCCCGCGCCGAGCTCGGCGTCCTCGCGGCCCTGTACTCCGAGAGCTGGTGGCCCCGGGTGCGCGAGGGGCTGGCCGAGGCGATGGAGAACGGCGACGGCACCGTGCTGATCCAGCTCGGCGACGACCTGTACAGCCGCGAGGACCCGGCCGCCTACGAGAACTCCACGGCGGCGCTCATCGCGGTGAACTGCTCCGACTCCCCGAGCCCGCGCGACGTCGACGCGTATGTCCGGGCCGCGGCCGAGGCCGGCGAGGAGTCGCCGATCTTCGGTCCGACGCTGGCCTGGGGGGCCCTGCCGTGCGCCTACTGGCCGGAGGAGGCGGTCACCCCGACCACCGGCCTGGACGGAGCGGGGGCCGCCCCCATCATGGTGGTGGGCACCACCCGGGACTCGGCCACCCCGTACGCGTGGGCCGAGGCGCTCGCGGGCCAGCTGGAATCCGGGTTCCTGGTGACCCGCGACGGTGACGGCCACACGGCCTACCGCATGGGCGACCAGTGCATCGACGACATCGTGGACGCCTACCTGGTCGACCTGACCGTTCCCGAGGACGGCATGGCCTGCGCCTGACCGACGGGGCCGGGGGCCGCCGCCCCCGGCCCCCGCGCCCCGCTCGCGGAGGCGGGACCGGCATGACCGCAAACGTGTACACGGCACCCGTCGGAAGGCGTTAGACTGGGACCGCTTCGCCGCGTGTGACACGCGGCGTCGCGCCGCCTTAGCTCAGTCGGCAGAGCGATTCACTCGTAATGAATAGGTCGTCGGTTCGATTCCGACAGGCGGCTCCAGCACAAACGCCACCCCGGACCGGGGTGGCGTTTCGCGTTGGTGGCCAATTGGGTGGCCAACGCCCGTTCGGCGAACAGGCCGCCCGTGGCGCCGGTCCCCGCGCCTCGCGCTCCGCGCCGGGGACCGGGGGCGCCAGGACCATGGCTCCGGCGCTCCGGCCCGGGGACGCGGTTCCGGGCCGACGCCGTCGACAGCCCTTGGTCAACAGATGATTACCCGCCGTGTCGGCGGCGTGGGGCTGTGCCGACGGGGACGCGGGTAGGTGCACGCCATGAGCCTGATGTTCATGCTGTTCGCGCTGCTCGGGTCCATCGTCGTGCTCGCCGCGGGTTCCCTCGCGCTGCGCCGCGTGGTGGCCTACCTGAACGACCGGCTCGTGGTCGAGGAGGCGACGGCGCCCCGGGTGGAGCCCGAACAGCATGTGGGCGGATACGTTCCCGCGCCGAGGGGGCAGGAGGACCTGCCGCACTCCCTGCGCACCCGCGTGCACGACCTGGTCGCCCTCGGTCGGGACGAGGAGGCGGTGCGGATGGTCCGCGAACGCCTGGGCGCCGACGAGGTCCGCGCCCGGCGGATCGTCGCCGGGCTCGGAGGCGACGGGACCGGCTCCAGGCGGGCTCTGGAGCCCTAGGTGTACCGGCCTGAGGGGCCGGTGGCCCGGGAGGGCCGCCTCCGGCCGCGCTGACCGCGCCGCCCGCGCTCGGACAGCCGGATCCGGGTCGGCCTTCGCCACCCGTCCTGCGGGAGGTGCCCGGCGACCGCTCGCGGCGATCGGCGCACACGGTTCCGTCACGGGCCGCGGGGGCGCGGTCAGGCC
>NZ_JBSHDN010000322.1:0-4644 GCF_053616335.1 Nocardiopsis sp. NPDC055824 | reverse complement strand
CCCGTCCACGGGGTGGGAGCCGGCGCGGCCGGACCTGGTCGGGCACCGGTCCCCGCCCGCCGTCCTCGGGCGGGAACCGGCGGTCTGGGGGTCAGTCGAACAGCGTGCCGCCGAACTCCTCGGCCTCGGCGACGGCGCGGACGTGGGCGTCCCCCACCCGCTGGGGGGTGCGCCGGGCCACCCGGTTCGGCATCCTGCGCGCGCGGGACACAGGCGCCTCCGCGAACGGCCGGCCGCAGGTGACCGTGTCCACGCGCACGGAGCCGAAGCCCTGGGCGGTGTACTTGCCGACACCGGCGAGTTCGAGGAGTTCGAGGAGCGTGGCGAAGGCGTCGGCGTGGCGCCGGTCGCCGCCGGCCATCTCCAGTCTGAAGCCGCCGTGCCAGCCCAGGACGGTGCGGTTCTCGGCGTGGTGGTGCTCCGCCAGCCGCACCTCCTCCCCCGGCAGGGGCGTGCGGCGCACCTGGGCCATGCCGCCCAGGACGAGTTCGAGCCAGTTCTCGGCGAGGGCGGGCGGCGCGAACCGCGCCACGGCGCCGACGGCCCCGCTGCCTCCGACGATCCCGCCGCCCGAGCGGTGCACGGCTCCGAAGAGCCGCCGCGGGCTGGGCCAGATGTGCGGTATGCGCTCGCCCGTGGCGTCGCGGGTGGTCATGACGACGGGCGTCCGGCTGCGCACCTCGGCGGCGCGCACCGCCGACGGGCCCCGCGGCTCGACGAGCATCTGGGCGTAGGTGCGCTCGTGCGTGCGCGTCACCGAGAGGGGCACCAGCAGGTGGTCGCCGATCCGCTGCGGGTCGCCGACCAGGTCCTCCGGGTCCAGGGAGGGCGGCACCTCGTCGTCGAGCCAGGTCAGGGTCCAGTGGTACAGGCGGTCGCCCAGGGGGCGAGGCCACCCGTTCATGGACCACCGCTTGGCCGCCGCGTGCTCCTCCGGGGGCTGCGGCCACCACCGGTTGAGGAGGCCGTGGCAGTCCTCGGGCCGGATCGGCCGCGCCGTGTCCGACAGGTCACGCAGGATCACGGTCCACCGTCTCGGCACGGGCACCACCCCTTCGCGTGGTCGTGACGGCGTCCGGTGCGCGCCGTCCTCGGTTCACCGAGGACTTCTCTCGGACAGTCGCGGGCCGGGCCCGCTCCCGGTCCCCGACCATCTCCACCAGGCGCAGCACGGTCCGCCAGTTGCGGCTCGTGACCGTCCCGTCGACGTGCCGGACCACGAGGTCCGGCAGTACGGCGGACCTGATCCCGTCCTCGTGCCAGGTGTAGACCTGGTCGCCCACCAGCGCCATGCGCTCCCCGGGGTGGCGGGAGGGGTCGATCCCGTTCAGCGCGTCCGCGTCCACCGCGCCGGCGCAGAAGAGGACGAGGAACCCGGAGGGGTCGGGGACGTCGAACGGGTTCGCCTCCACCGCGGCGCGCATCCCGGCCGCGGTCCGCACCACCGTGGGGACGTCGTGCCCGAGCACGTCCCTGATGCCGTTCCGCACCGTCTCGGCCACCTCCGCGGGGTCTGCGTCCCCTCCCCCGAAGACGGCGTTCCCGCTCTGCGCGTAGGTGGCGACGCCGGTGTACCCGAGGTCCTCCAGCAGGGCGCGCAGGTCGGCCATGGCGATGCGGCGGTGACCGCCGACGTTGATCCCGCGCAGCAGTGCGACGTACTCGGTCATGGTGTCCAGCCTGCCGCCGCCGGTGCGCCGCCGCAAGCGCGGTCCCGTCCGCCGCCCGTGGTCCGGGGAGGGCGGACCGCGCGCCGCCCCGGCGGACCGGCCGGCGCCTCCCGTGCCCCGGCGGGCGCTCCGGGTGCGTACGCTGGCAGGCGTACGCGACGCGCCCCGCCGACCGCCCACGACACCGGAGACGCCGTGCCCCGCCTGAGCCACACCTTCGACATCACCGCAGTGGACCGGGAGGTGGTCGGGCGGATCGTCTCCGCCCTGCACGAGGTCGCCCGGGGCTGCCGGTTCGACGGCCGGGGATGGCTGCTCCCCCCCGACCCGGAGTCGTGGGAGCGCCTGGTGGCGCGGGCGGACGAGCTGGGGCTGGTCGACCGGGAGTCGGCCGAGGAGCTGCGCGAGGAGCGGCGCGACGCCGCCGCGCGGTTGCGCGAGGGCTCCCCCCGGACGGAGGCGGAGGCCGACGAACTGGAGGTGACCGCCGCGGAGCTCGCCCTCCAGTTGCAGACCGGGCGGCACCTCGCGCCCCGGAGCCACTACCTCGTGGCCGAGCTCTCCCCCGAGGGCGTGCCCGTCGAACCCGCCGACGACGAGGAGAAGGGGTGGAGCGGTACCGGGCTGACCGTCACCGCCTGGGACGAGACGGGCACCTCCTCCGTGGACTTCAGCATGCCCGACGCGGTCGGCGGAACCGAACCGCCGGTCACCTGGGGGGCCGTCACCCACGACGCGCCCGCGGGCCTGCTGACCTGGGCCGCCGAGGTGAAGCTGCCGGGGAGGGGCGCCTGGCTGCGGTCCGCGTCGGGAGAGTTCCGGTTCTCCACCGGTGACTGGTACTCGGCGGTCTCCGGCCGGGGCGGCGGCCGTCCGGCCCGCCTGCGCGCCCGCCACGCCGTCGCCGAGGTCGACGCCTGGCTGGCGCCGACCGCCGGGGCGGACGGCCGCTGGTCGGTGGAGGCGGTGCTGGACGTGCGCGGCAAGGGGGTCTTCCGACCGGTGGTGTCGGCGGCCGTGTGGGCGGCCGTCTCCTCGTTCCGGCGGGCGGAACGGCGCGCCGCCAGGCTGGGGACGGGCGAGCCGACCACCCGGCAGCGGCTCGACCGGACGGCCCTCGCCTGGGACCGGATCGCGCGCAACGCGCCCCGCCTGCCGGAGCTGCTGCACGACCTGGCCGCGGCCCTGGCCGCCGCGGGCCCCCGGGGAGGCTCCCGCTGACCCGCGGGCCGCTCAGCCCTGGTCGGCGCCCCAGCCGGTCAGGGAGCGCACGCGGAGTTCGGTGAACCTGGCGGTGTTGCGTTCGGCCGAGAGCAGGCTGCCCACGATCGCGCACGCGAAGCCGATCGGCACCGCGACCAGGGCCGGGTTCTCCATGGGGAAGACCTGGACGTCGATCCCCGCGGGCAGCACGGAGAGGTTCTCGCCGGTCACCGGGTCGGTCCTGCCGGACATGACCGGGGACAGGAGCATGAGCAGCAGTGTGGCCGACAGTCCGCCGTAGACCCCCCACTCCACGCCCCGGGTGTTGAAGCGCCGCCAGAACAGGGTGAGCACGATGACCGGGAGGTTGGCGGCGGCCGCGATCGCGAAGGCCAGCCCCACCAGGAAGGCCACGTTCTGGTCCTGGGCCTGGACGGCGAGCACGATGGCGACCCCGCCGACCAGGCAGGCGGAGAGGCGCGCCACCCCCACCTCCTGCGTCTCCTTGGGCCTCCCCCACATGAGGACGTGGCCGAACAGGTCGTGCGCGATGGAGGACGAGGAGGCGAGGGTGAGGCTCGCGATGACGGCGAGGATGGTGGCCAGCGCCACGGCGGAGATCAGGGCGAGGAGCACGGCGGCGCCGACGGGGCCCGCGGTCAGCCGTCCCACCTCCTCGGCGAGCATCGGCACGGCGGTGTTGCCGGACGGGTCGAGGGCGAGGATGCGGTCGGTGCCCACGAGGGCGGCGGCGCCGAACCCCAGCGCGAGCGTCATGAGGTAGAAGACGCCGACCATGACGATGGTGCGGTGCACGGAGGCCCGCGCGGAGCGGCCGTCGGGGACGGTGTAGAAGCGGATGAGGATGTGCGGCAGCGCGACGGTGCCGAGCACCAGCGCGAGTCCGAGGCTGATCAGGTCGAGTTTGTTGAACAGGGTCCGGGCCGGGTCGCCCGGCACCTCCACCCCGAGGCGCAGACCGGGTTCGAGGAACGCCTGCCCGTGCCCGCTGGCCTCGGCCGCCCCGCCGAGAAGGGCGCGCGGGTCGAAGGAGAACAGGGCGAGCACGAGGGCCGTGAGCAGGCCGGTGGCGCCCAGCAGGGCGACCGCCTTGATGATCTGGAGCCAGGTGGCGGCCTTCATCCCCCCGTACACGACGTAGGCGATCATGAGCACTCCGACGAGCACGATCGCCCCGGTGCGCGCCTGCCCGGCGTCCATCCCCAGGAAGGTCCCGCCGTCGTGCAGTCCGAGCAGGACGGCGACCAGGGCCCCCGCGCCGACCATCTGGGCGACGAGGTAGAACACGCACACGGTGACGGTGGAGACGGCGCAGGCCAGGCGCACCCGCATCCGGCGCATGCGGAAGGCGGGCAGGTCGGCCATGGTGAAGCGGCCGGTGTTGCGCATCAGCTGGGCCATGGGCAGCACCAGGAGCCAGGCCACCAGGAAGCCGATGGAGTACAGGAACCCGTCGTAGCCCTGGAGGGCGATCATCCCGGCGATGCCCAGGAAGGACGCGGCCGACAGGTAGTCGCCGGTCAGGGCCAGCCCGTTCTGCGTGCTGGAGAACCCGCGCCCGCCCGCGTAGAAGTCGACCGCGCCCCGGGTGGTGCGCCTGGCGCGGACGGCGACGGCGAGGGTGACCAGGACGAAGAGGGCGCACAGGCCGATCGTCCACGCGTGGGCGATGCCGAACTGGCCCTCCAGCACGCCCCCCGGCACGACCGCGGTGCCGTCGGCGAGGGCCTGTGCGCGGTCGGCGCCGTCC
>NZ_JBSHDN010000321.1:0-4656 GCF_053616335.1 Nocardiopsis sp. NPDC055824 | reverse complement strand
GGCCACGCGCTACGACAAGCTCGCCCTTCGCTACGAGGCCACCGTCCGGATCGCTGCCATCAACGAATGGCTCTGACTTACCAAACAGGCCCTAGGCCGGGGTCCGCGGCGGCGGGGAACGCCAGCCGGGCGGTGCGGCCCCTCCGGCGCGTTCCGGTGGACCGCGCCGCCCGCCTCACCCCAGGGGCGGGCCGTCCGCGGCGCCGGCCTCGCGCGCCGCGCGTTCCAGGCGGTCCCGGTACCCCTCCCACCAGGCGCGGTCCACGGCGGGCAGGTTGTCCCCTCCGGCCGCCAGCCCGGCGGCGCCGTCGATGAGCTCCCGGAGGATGTCGGCGTGCCCCGCGTGCCGGTCGGTCTCCGCGATCAGGTGGACCAGGACCAGCCGCACCGTCACCTCGGCCCGGTCCTGCGGCCACCAGGGGACGCGGCCGACCGCGTCCGCCCCCAGCTCGGCGACCGTGGCGTCCCCATGGGCCCACACCCGCCTGTACAGGCCCACGATGTACTCGCGCGACTCGTCGGGGGTGGCCCACATGTCCGTGTTGGGCTCCGCGCCGGGGTCGGCCCAGGGCACCGGCTCCCCGAAGGGGCGGCCGAACACCGTCCCCAGGTAGTCCGACTCGACGGCGACCAGGTGCTTGACCAGGCCCAACAGGTTGGTCCCGGTCGGTGTCACCGGTCGGCGGACGTCGTACTCCGAGAGCCCGTCCAGCTTCCACAGGACGGCTTCCCTGGCTCCCCGGAGGTAGCGCAGGAGCTCGGGGCAGGGGTCTGTCGCGGTCATTCGGCAACGCCTTTCATGAGGGGCGCCCCGCCCGGACGGGCGGGGCCGAGGACTGTTCTGCGCACCACCGGCCCGCGCGGGGGAGCCCGCACCCGGCGCGCGGGCGTGACCGGCACGGACCGGTCCCGGGTGCTCCTCGCGGGCGCGTATCGTGAGCGCACTCCGCACCGATGTCGAGGGGGAACAGCGGCATGTCCACCGTCCAGCAGCACCCGATCCTGCCGTCCGTGATCCTGGAGACCGAACGCCTGCGCCTGCGCGCGTTCGTCGAGGCCGACATCGACGACGTGCACACGAGCTGCACCGACCCCGAGCTCCAGCGGTGGATCCCGATCCCCGGCCCCGGGCGGCCCTACACCCGCGAGGACGCCGAGCAGTGGTGCCGCGAGGTCGCCCCGGGGATGCGCACCGGCGGCGAGGGCCAGCAGTGGGCCGTCGTGGAGAAGGGGACGGGCCGCCTGGTGGGCGCCATCGGCCTGGTCCGCACCCTGTGGCCCGCCATGAACACCGAGGTCGGATACTGGGTGTCCCCCTGGGGCCGCGGCCGGGGGTACGCGACCGAGGCGGCCGTGGCCGTCTCCCGCTGGGCGGTCGACCAGGGCTTCCTCCGCGTGGAGATCAAGGCGGGCACCGGGAACACCGGCTCCCGCCGGGTCGCGGAGCAGGCCGGATTCACCTTCGAGGGCGTCGAGCGGAGCGCGATGCCGCTGCACGAGGGCCGGACGGACCTGGCCGTGTACAGCCTCCTGCCCTCCGACCTGGTCCGCGCCGACGGCCTGTAGCCCCGGGCACGCGGGCGTCGGGCCGCCTCCCGCCGCGCGGACCGCGCCCGGGCGGACGCCCACGGGCCTGCCCGCACCGACCGCCCCCGGGCGGACGGCCGCGGGGCCGCCCGTCCGGTTCCGCGCGGGCGCCGGGCCGGCCGGGAGCGTCCGCGTGAGAGGCCCTAGCCCCACACGCGGGAGAGCAGCCAGGTCCCGCTGGCCGTGTCGTGGCGCAGTTCGTACACGCCCTGGGACCGGGACGTTCCCGCCTCCACCCTCCAGTGCCTGCGCTCGGGCACCTGGGACCCGCTCACCGGTGTCCAGTCCATACGCAGCGTGACCCAGTGGTCGAGGATCCTGCGCACGCCGTACACCCTGCCGTTCCACGTGAACCGGGCCGGGCGCCCGTCATCCTCGACGACGGTGACCTCCGCCCCGTAGTAGCGTCCCACGACACTTCCCCTCAGCATCATCCGCCTCCTGAGCCCCAACGCATGTCGCCGGGACACCCACCCGTGGGGAAGTCGCGGACGAGTGTCGAACATGTGTTCTAATCCTAGCGAAATCAGCGGCCCCGTGGAACTGTTTCGGGAAGTTCCGCATCCCCCCATGTGACGACCGGTCCGGCCCCGCGCGGAACCCCGGCGCGAGCACCGGGCCGTCGGCGCACTGTTCGAGGGCCGCCACCCGCACGGGACACACCCCGGTCGACCTCCGGCCCTCCCCACCACCGCGTTCGGCGTCCGGCCCCGCCCCGGAGCGGCCGAGCGCCGAACCAGTTCAGAACGCGTCGGCGTGTCGGCATCGGTACGCTGTCAGGCGCGCAACACACGAGCCACTACGAGGGACCCCCCACTGTGACGTCGAACGGACACGAGAGCGGCAAACCCCTGCGTGCGGGGGACCCGCGCGAACTGGACGGCCACCGCATCGTGAGCCGCCTGGGGCGCGGCGGCATGGGCACCGTGTACCTCGCCGAGGACCCCTCCGGCCGGTCCGTGGCCGTCAAGCTCATCCATCCCGACCTGGCCGACGACGAGTCCTTCCGCCTCCGCTTCGCACGCGAGGTCGAGTCCGCCCGCCGCGTCGCCCGCTTCTCCACCGCCGGGGTCCTCGGCGCCCGGCTGGAGGGCGAACCCCTCTACATCGTCACCGAGTACGTGCCGGGGCCGAACCTGGACGAGGCGATCCGCTCGGGCGGGCCCATGGGCGGCGGCACCCTCGAGGGGCTCGCCCTGGGCGTGGCCGCCGCCCTCACCGCCATCCACGGGTCGGGGGTGGTCCACCGCGACCTCAAACCCGCCAACGTCCTGCTCTCCCCCGTGGGCCCCAAGGTCATCGACTTCGGCATCGCCCGCGCCCTGGACGAGGCGGGCGGCGGGGTCACCCGCTCCAGCCAGCTCATGGGCACCCCGTCCTACACGGCCCCCGAACTCCTCCTGGGGGAGCAGGCCACCGCGGCCGCCGACATCTTCGCCTGGGGCTGCCTCGTCGCCTTCTCCGGCACGGGCAGGGCCCCCTTCGACGCGGCCACCGTGCCCGCCGTCCTCCACAACATCTCCTCCGCGCCGCCCCGCCTCGACGGCCTCGACCCGGCCCTGCTGGACCTGGTCCGGGCGACCCTGGACAAGAACCCCGCCAACCGGCCGTCCTCCCAGCAGATCCTGGCGCGCCTGACCGGTCAGGCGGAACCGGAGGAGGCGGAGGTCCGCCGCACCATCACGGACTCCTGGGCCCCGCCCAGCGGTGTGCCCGTGGTCGGAGCGCCGCCGCAGGAGACCGGCGCCGGGCTCGCGCACAACGGACCGGCCGGAGGCGGGGCCGCCCCCCGGGGCCCCGCCACACCCCCCGGCGGACAGCCCTCCGAGGCCGGGGATCCCCTGCGGCCGGGGACCGCCGGCGCCCACCCCTTCCAGGACCCCCGCGCGCAGCAGCCGCCGGTTCGACCGGTGCCGCCCACCCAGCAGGTCCCCCCGGACCGGACCCCGCCGACCCGGCAGATGCCCGACGGGCGCGGGCACCCGCCGTCCGGCCCCCAGCCGGCCCAGGGACACCGGGCCGTGTACCCGAACCAGCCCCCGGGCCGGGGGCAGAACCTCCCCGGCCGCTACCCGCCGCCGGGCCAGGGAGGCCCTTCCCTCCCTCCGCACGACCGGCGCCCCGGCACGCAGCAGGCGAACTTCAGCGGCCCCGGCGGCCCGGGAGGCCCCGTGGGCCCGGTGGCGGCCGGCGCACGCCCGAACCCGGGCAGGCGCCGCAGGACGGTCGCGATCGGCGCCGCCGCGGCCGCGGTCGTCCTCGTCGCCGCCGTCGGCGGGGCCGTCCTGCTGAACGGCTCCGAGGAGGTGCCGCCCACCGTCTCCCTCTACGAGATCGACTTCACCACCGACCCGGACTGGGGCTCGGTCTACGACCCCGGCACGGAGGACGGCTACTGGCAGGAGGAGCGCGGCTACCTCCTCCAGCACGACCCCGGGACCAGCACCTACGTCAGCCGCGGCACGAAAGCGGCGATCACCACCGAGAGCGTGCTCCCCGACAGGGTCGTGGTCAGCTCCACCGCCTACGTCGTCGAGGGCCCCGAGCAGGCCGTGTTCGGGGTGCGGTGCTGGGACAACGACGGCGAGGAGTACCGCACCCACTACGAGGCCCTGCTCCGCTACGACGGCAGGCGCGCGGAGATCCGCCGGATGAACGAGGAGGACGGCGACCGCACCCTCGCCGAGACCACCGAGGTCTCCGGGTTCGAGCCCTACCCCCTCTTCGACGAGGAGGTGCGGGACGGTGACTACGACCCGGACCGCCCCTACGTCTTCGAGGCCGACACGGTGCCGACCAACACGGTGACGCTCTCCTGCCAGTACTACGGCGAGGACGCGGAGGACGGGGAGGGGGAGCGCATGGAGCTGTCGATGTGGGTCAACGACGAACACGTGCTGACCACCGTCGACGACACCCCGCTGCCCGACGACGGGGAGGAGGCGGGGGACCGCCGCCAGGTCGGCGTCGTCACCCGCCCCGGGCCCGGCAACGAGCCCCTCGGCGTGCTCTTCACCGACTTCTACCTCGGCGAGGTCACCGAGGAGGGGTAGGGGCGCGCCGCCGGGC
>NZ_JBSHDN010000320.1:0-4726 GCF_053616335.1 Nocardiopsis sp. NPDC055824 | reverse complement strand
AGACGCCCAGGGGCGGCGACGGGGGGCCGTGGTAGATGTAGCCGACCTTGCGCACGGTCGCGATGAGGTCCCCGGCCCGGCCGAGCTTGCGGCGGAGCCGGTGGATGTGCACGTCGATGGTGCGCGAGTGCAGGTCCTTGCGGGTGCCCCACACGCGCTCCATCAGCTCGCCGCGGGCGATCGCGCGGCCGGGGGAGTCGGCGAGGCACTCCAGGAGCTCGTACTCCTGGTAGGTGAGCTCGACCTCCTGCCCGCCGGACCAGACCCGGCGGGCGTCGCGGTCGATCAGCAGGGCGGCGCCCGGGACGGGGAGCGGTCTGGCGCGGGCGTGGGGCTCGTCCACCACCACCCCGTAGACCAGCATGTACTTGCCGCTCTCGGGCAGGGGCAGCACGCCGAGGAGCGAGTGGTCGGAGCCGGGCTCTTCGGGGGAGGTCAGGACGGGGCCGCCGACGGCACCGCCCGGCCCCGCCTCCGGCCGGGGCAGGGCGGCCAGGGACGGTTCGCCGCGCAGCGGGGCCGCGCTCCGCAGGGGCACGGCACGGGTGTCGACGCTGGGGAGTGAGCTGTGTGCGCTGAGCATGCCCACCATCATGCGCCGTATTCCCGTTAATTTCTACCGGATTAGTCGGTAATATGGTCCATGTGGTTCATGCCACGCGAAGGGCGGGGCGAAACGGATTATTCCTACCAAACAGGTGGGATAGTGTCTGATTGGGTCGGTAATACCCCACGGGGGGCACTACCCGCCCGGGCCGACGGTGTTCGCGCCGACGCCGGGACCCCCGCGATCCTCCACCCCACGATCCCCTAAGGAGTGCACATGCGCACGACCTCAGCCGTCATCGGCGCCGCCGCCGTCACCCTGGCGCTCTCCGCCTGCGGCGCCCCCAGCGAGCAGGCCGCCGAGGCCGAGAACGGCGGCGGGGACGTCCTGACCGTGGGGGTCAGCCCCGTGCCGCACGGCGACATCCTCGCCTTCATCGACGAGAACCTCGCCGAGGAGGCCGGGCTGGACCTGGACATCGTGGAGATCTCGGACTACAACACCCCCAATGCGGCCCTGGTCGAGGGGGAGCTGGACGCCAACTACTTCCAGCACCGCTCGTTCCTCGGCGAGTGGGTCGAGAACGGTCCCGACGCCGAGCTCACCTACATCACCGACGTCCACATCGAGCGCCTCGGCCTCTACTCCGAGAGCGTCGAGAGCGTCGAGGACCTGCCGGACGGAGCCGAGGTCGCGGTGCCCAACGACCCCGCCAACCTCGCCCGCGCGCTCGGCGTCCTGGAGGCCGAGGGCCTGATCACCGTCGACCCGGAGGCCGGCGAGTCCGCCACCGAGAACGACATCACGGACAACCCCCGGGACATCACCGTCACCCCGCTGGAGGCCGCCCAGCTGCCGCGCTCGATCTCCGACGTGGACGCGGCGATCGTCAACGGCAACTACGCCATCGAGGCGAACCTGCCCGAGGAGTCCAACGTCCTGGCCTGGGAGCCGGAGGGCGAGGACTACGTCGAGGCCTACGCCAACGGCCTGGTCGCCCTGGAGGAGAACGCCGAGGACGAGCGCGTCCAGCTGCTCGCGGAGCTGCTGCACGACGAGCGCGTCCTGGAGTTCGTCCAGGAGTCCTGGCAGGGCGTCGTCCTGGCGGTCGACGGCGACGGCAACGTCGTCGAGACCGGTGGGGCGGCCGACGAGGAGTAGCCGTCCGGCGGCCCGGCCGGCCGCCGCGCACCCTTCCCCGTTCCCCCGAGGGCGGTGGAGCCTCCCGGCTCCACCGCCCTTCGGCGTGTCCGGGGTCGGACGCGGGGTCGTCCGGGGCGCGCACGCAGGCCGCCGGTCACGTTCCGGAAGAAGGGTCGGACCCACCGTGACCAGGGCTCTCCCGTGATGGAGAGGCATACGTGTGACCTGCATCACCATGGGGTAAGTTCCACAAAACCTACTCATTTAGTAGAGTTTTACACGACCGGCCCGACCCTCCCCGAACCCCCGAATGAGGACCCGAGATGAGCATGCGCACGTCTGTGCTTCCGACCGCCGCCGCAGTACTGGCACTGGGACTGGTCGCCACCGGGTGCGGGAGCGAGGGGGAAGGGAGCGGCGGGGACGGGGGCTCCGGCACCCTCACCCTGGGCTACTTCCCCAACATCACCCACGTCCCGGCCCTGGTCGGCGTGGAGAACGGGACCCTCGCCGAGGCCCTCGGCGACACCGCGCTGGAGACCCAGACCTTCAACGCGGGCCCCGACGCCGTCAACGCCCTGTTCGCGGGCGAGGTCGACGCGACCTTCATCGGCCCCAACCCCGCCATCAACGGATGGGCGCAGTCGGAGGGCACCGCGCTGCACATCATCGCCGGGTCCACCTCCCGGGGCGCCGGACTCGTGGTCCGGCCCGGCATCGACAGCGTCGAGGACCTGCCCGGCACCACCCTCTCCACGCCGCAGCTGGGCAACACCCAGGACGTGGCGCTGCGCTGGTTCGCCCAGGAGCAGGGCTGGGAGGTCGACACCGAGGGCGGGGGCGAGCTGTCCGTCCTGCCCCAGGACAACGCCGAGATCATAGACAGCTTCGTCCTCGGCGAGATCGACGGCGCGTGGGTGCCCGAACCGCACCTCAGCCGCCTGGTCGACGAGGCGGACGGCGAACTGCTCGTGGACGAGACCGACCTGTGGCCGGAGACCGGAGGCGAGTTCGTCACCACGCACCTGATCGTCAGCGCCGAGTTCCTGGAGTCCGACCCGGAGGCGGTCGAGAACCTGCTGCGCGGCCACATCGAGACCGTCGACTGGATCAACGAGAACCCCGAGGACGCCCAGACGGCAGCCATCGCCCACCTGGAGGCCCTCACCGGCGGCGGGCTCTCCCCCGAGGTCGTCGCCTCCGCGTTCGAGAACGTGACCTTCACGGTCGACCCGATCGCCCCCACCCTCCAGGGCGGCGCCGAGCACGCCGAGGCCGTCGGCCTCCTCGACCCGGTGGAGCTGGACGGCATCTACGCCCTGGACCCGCTCAACGGCCTCCTCGCCGAGGCGGGCCGCGACGAGGTCGCCGGGCTCGGCTGACGGACGGCGGAGGGCCTCCGACCCCGGGCCGGTATCCCACGGCCCGGGGCGGCGGCCTCTCGCCGGCGATGGGCCGCGGGCCCACCGCGCGGTGGGCCCGTCCGGCTCAGAGGAGCTGGTGGACGCGGACGAGGTTGCCCGCGGGATCGCGGAAGGCGCAGTCGCGGACCCCGTAGTCCTGGTCGGCGGGTTCCTGGACGACGTCGGCGCCCGAGGCCCGGACGCGGGCGAAGAACCCTTCGAGGTCGTCCGTGGCGAGCGTGACGGAGGTGTAGACGCCCTTGGCGATGAGTTCCAGGACGGTGCGGCGCTCGTCCTCGGAGATGCCCGGATCGGTGGCGGGCGGGTGCAGCACGAGGGAGGTGCCGGGCTGCCCGGCCGGTCCGACGGTGATCCAGCGCATGTCCTCGTAGCCCACGTCGTTGCGGACCTCGAAGCCCAGCGCGTCGCGGTAGAAGCCCAGAGCGGCCTCGGGGTCGGTCTGCGGAAGGAAGGCCTGGTGGATGGTGACGTTCATGGGCGCCACGTTACGCAGGACCACCGGGGCGGGCTTCTCGATTCCTGACCGGCCTGTTCACGCGCTTGGCCAGGCAGGGCGGGATCCCCGCCCCGTCCCGGGAGCGGTCGCGGCGGTAGACGCTCGGCGGCACGCCCACCAGTTCGGTGAACCTCGTGCTGAACGTGCCCAGGGAGGAGAAGCCCACCGCGAAGCAGACCTCGGTGACGCCGAGGTCCCCGCGCCGCAGCAGCGTCATCGCCCGTTCGATCCGCCGGGTCATCAGGTACGAGTACGGGGACTCGCCGTAGACGCGGCGGAACTCCCGGCTCAGGTGCCCGGCCGACATGTACGCCCCGCGTGCCAGCGCCTCGACGTTCAGCGGCTCGGCGAACTCGCGGTCGATCCGGTCGCGGACGCGGCGCATCGCGGCGATGTCGCGCAGGCGTTGCGCCTGCGCGCCTCCAGGTTCCATGTCTCCATCGTTCCACGCCGCACCGACGTTCGGGCGGGTTCGGCCCGCGACCGACCGGTGCCGGGACAGCGGGACCGGGGGTTCCGGCCGCCGCGCGGCATGTGTCGGGAGCGGGGCGGGCACGGGTCGGGAGTCGAGAAGCGGCGGGGTTGCGGGCACGATTGGCGTCGGAGGCGTCTCACACCGATTCCGACCAGGGGAGTGGCAGCGATGAGCGCGAACACGGGCACGACGGGCGGCGGGGCCGCGGAGGGCTTCTCGGAGGAGGAGCGCGCGGCGATGAAGGCGCGGGCCGCCGAACTCAGGAAGGAGGCGGAGCGCGGGCGGGGCGCCAAGGCCGCGGCCGGGGAGCTCGACGTCCTGGCGAAGATCGCGGAGATGGATCCCGCGGACCGCGCGGTGGCCGAGCGCGTCCACGCCATCGTCACCGCCAACGCCCCGGAGCTGACACCGAAGCTCTGGTACGGGCAGCCGGCCTACGCCAGGAAGGGGAAGGTCGTGTGCTTCTTCCGGAGTGGGCAGGCCGACAAGGAGCGCTACTCGACCTTCGGTTTCACCCCCGAGGCGAACCTCGACGACGGCGGCCTGTGGCCCACGTCCTTCGCCGTCACCGGTCTCGGCGAGGTGGCCCGGGAGGAGCTCGCCGCCCTCGTCCTATCTGCACCGGATCGGCGCCGACCGGC
>NZ_JBSHDN010000319.1:0-4743 GCF_053616335.1 Nocardiopsis sp. NPDC055824 | reverse complement strand
GGGCCAGGGCCGCCTCGTCCGGGTCGAGCCGGTAGACGGCGTAGGACCGGGCGCCGTCGACCTCGTCCCACTCCAGCCCGGCGCCGTCGCCGTCGCCGTCGCCGTCGCCGTCGCCGTCGCCGTCGCCGTCGCCGTCGCCGTCGCCGTCGGCGGTGGCGGTCAGCCCGGTCACGGCGCCGGTCAGGGGCTGCCCCTCGCGGGAGGGGTCGGCCACGGGCGGGAGCGCCGGGTCGGCGTAGTGCTCCTCGGCCAGGTGCTCGTAGGCCTCTTCGGCGGCGCCGGTGAGGGAGGTGAAGGAGAAGTAGACGTCGCCCCCGACCTCGGGGAAGTCCTCGGAGTAGTCGAGCTGGGTGCTGAGCGCGTCGTCCTCGCGCCAACCGCTCTCGCCGACCCGGTAGGCGGCCTGGCCGATGTAGAGGTCCACGCCGGTGCCCTCGACCTCCGAGGCCCACCAGGGGACGAGCTCCTCGTAGTCGGCGGCACCGAACCCGCGCTCCCAGTACAGCTGGGGGACGACGTAGTCGACCATCCCCTCCCTGATCCAGGTGCGGGTGTCGGCGTGCTGGGCGGCGTAGGACTCCAGGCCGGAGGTCGCCGACCCGGTGGGGTCGCTGCCGTCGTTGCGCCAGATGCCGAACGGGGAGATCCCGAAGCGGACCCACGGCTCGGTGTCCTGGATCCGGTCGTGCACGCCCTCCACGAGCCGGTTGACGTTGTCGCGCCGCCAGTCCTCGCGGTCGTCGAAGCCGTCGCCGTGCTCCTCCCAGCTGGCGTCGTCGTCGAACTCCTCCCCGTCCTTGGGGTAGGGGTAGAAGAAGTCGTCGAAGTGGACCCCGTCGATGTCGTAGCGCTCGACGACGTCCATGATGACGCCGGTGACCCACTCCCGGACCTCCGGGTTGCCCGGGTCGAGGAAGCCCTCGCCGCCGTACTCGACCAGCCAGTCCGGGTTCTCCTCGACCGGGTGGTCCTCGGCCATCTCCTCGATGTCGGAGTTCAGGCCGACCCGGTAGGGGTTGAACCAGGCGTGCAGCTCCAGCCCGCGCTCGTGCGCCTGCTCGACGGCGTACTCCAGCGGGTCGTAGCCGGGGTCGCCGCCCTGCTCGCCGGTGAGGTAGCGGGACCAGGGCTCCAGCTCGGACTCGTAGACCGCGTCGGCGGTGGGGCGCACGTGCAGGAAGACGGTGTTCAGTCCGAGTTCGTCCGCCTCGTCGAGGCGCTCGTCCATCTCGGCCCGCTGCTCGTCGGCGCTCAGCCCGGGTTCGGAGGGCCAGTCGATGTTGCCGACGGTGGTGAGCCACGCGCCGCGCATCTCCCGCTTGTCGTGGGCGGCCCGGCAGAGCGCGGCTCCGGGGCCCGCCCCGGGGTCGGTGGCGCCGACGAGCACGTACGCGGACAGCATGAGCCCCGCGGCGGCGCCCGCAGCCAGCCACCGGTTGCGCCAGCGCGGCGCCATTCCCGCACGTCTGCCTCGAGCCACGGGTCCTCCCCCTGAACCGCGGTGGCGTCGGGGCGACGCCACGCCGGGAATCAGGGTAGGACACTTGGTAACTTTTTGGACACTGATTCTGAAATCGGTGGTTTGAATCTCATTGAGGTGGGAATCGGGCGCAGCGCCGTGCGGCCCGCGGGGGACCCGCCCGCCGCGGGGCGGGTCCCCCGCGGGCCGGGGTGGGCGGGGTCAGCCGAACTGGCCGGGCTGGTAGTCGCCCGCAGGGGTCTGGGCCATGACGTTCAGCCGGTTGACGGTGTTCATGAAGGAGATGAGGGAGACCAGGGCGACCAGCTGGTCCTCGTCGTAGTGCTCGGCGGCCTTCTCCCATGCCCCGTCGTCCACCCCGCCGGCGGCGTCGGCGATGCGGGTGCCCTGCTCGGCCAGTTCCAGGGCGGCGCGCTCGGCCTCGGTGAAGACCGTGGCCTCCCGCCAGACGGCGACCAGGTTGAGGCGCACGGCCGTCTCCCCGGCCCGTGCCGCCTCCTTGGTGTGCATGTCGGTGCAGAAGGCGCAGCCGTTGATCTGGCTGACGCGGAGCTGCACCAGCTCCTGGGTGGTGCGGGGAAGCGTCGATTCCCCGATGGCCCTGCCCGCCGAGGCGATGTGCTTCATGAGCTTCGTCGCGAGGGCGTTGCCGAAGAGGTCGAGTCGGGCCTGCATGGTGTTCTCCTTGCGGTGTCGGGGCTGACAAGGCAAGGACGGGAGCGGGCGGGCCGGGCGTGACATCCCCGTGGCCGCCGGGCGCGTGAGGTGGGTCACGCCCGGCCTTGCCCTGCCCCGGGTCCCCCGGGGGGGCGGGGGCGTCCCCGCCTTCACCGGCGGCCTCCTCGGCGCGGTCAGGCCGGTGCGACGCTCCCCGGTTCGCGCAGCATCGCCATCGGGGCCGCGCCGCTCGCGCCCGCGACGATCTCCCCGTCCCCGAAACCGTGGCGGCGGTACAGGCGGCGGTTGTGCTCGGTGGACGAGACCAGGTACGCGGGCAGGCCCTCGCGGTCGGCCCGCTCCAGCCCGTGGGCCAGGAGGGCGCCGCCCACCCCCCGGCCGCGTCCTGCGGCGGAGACCCCGATCTGGTCCAGGTACCAGTGCCCGCGCTCGGGCCGGTGCCGTGCGAAGGCCCGCAGCACGGGGCGCGAGGACACCAGCCCCCATAGGCCCATGGCCCGCATGAGGGCACCGGCCTCCCGCAGGGTGGCCCACCCCGCCCCGGGCGCCCGGCCCGGTCCCTCCCACACCGCGACCCCGACGATGCCCTCGCCCGGGACCTCGGCCACGTCCACCGCGCCGTGGCGCAGCGCCCCCTTGCGCATCAGGGCGGAGAAGAGCAGGGCCAGGCGTGAGCGCCGGTCCGGGCCGGCGGGCACGAAGTCGCGCAGGAGCGGGTCGTCCTCGAACGCCTCGGCCAGGATCGCGGCGGACGCCGTGACGTCGTCCGCGCCGGCCTGTCTGATGTGCATGATCGCTCTCCCGTCGTCGGTGGTGCCCACAGACTACCCCCATTTTTGGCCAAGTGGCCAAAACTTGCGCGTGTAATCTTGCACCCCATGGCGACCAGGCGAGACACGGCGGCGGTGCGCGAGCACCTGCCCATCGAACAACGACGCGCCCAGCTGCTCACCGCGGCGGCGGAGGTGATGCGCGAGCAGGGGGTGGCGGCCGCCACCACCCGCGCCATCGCCGAGCGCGCCGGCGTGCCGCACGGCTCGGTCCACTACTGCTTCGGCACGAAGACGGCGCTGGTCCGCGCCTTGCTGCAGAGCGAGGTGGACCGCTCGGTCGAAAGCGCCCGGCACCGCTCCTCCCGGTCGACCGACCTGGAAGGCGTGCTGCGCAACGTCCTGGAGGCGCAGCTGGAGAGCGTGCGCACCGACCCGGGGCACCACGCGATGCTCGACGAGCTCATCGCCCTGGCCCGCCGCGACCCGTCGCTGGCCGATCTGCCGGGCTGGGAGCACGAGAGGTACGTGGGCGCCGCCGCCGAGCGGATAGCGGAGTGGTCGGCCGCCTCAGGCGTGGCGCTCGCCCGTCCCGCCCGGGAGATCGCGACCACGATCATGGTGCTGGCCACCGGTCTGGGCGACCTGTGGTCGGCCACCGGCGACCGGGCCGTGCTCGACCGGGCCCTGGACGACTGCGTGCGCGGCCTGGCGGCGCGCCTGTCCGAGCCGGCCTGACCGCGAGCCGCCCCGTGGGCGGCGACCGGCGCCCGGAGGTCGGAGGTGCATCGGCCCGGTCCCGGGGGGACACCCCCGGGACCGGGCCGATGCCGTGTGCGGGGGTCGGGGTCCGTGGAGGGCGAAGGGGTCTGTGCGGCCCAGAAACTTGGCCTATTGGCTATCGAACTATTGTCTACAATTCAGGGGCCCGGATCTCTGGAGCAAGGAGCCCCCATGGAACCCGCCTCCGCCACGCCTCCCCCCGCCGCGGTCGACGCGCACCAGCACTTCTGGCCGGTCGGCGTCCGCCCGCGCACCCCGGGGACCGCCGTGCTCGACCGTGCGTTCACCCCCGCCGACCTGGAACGGGAGCTGGCCGGGGGAGAGGTCGGGCGCACGGTCCTGGTCCAGTGCGCGGCCGGTCCCGCGGAGAACGACCGGCTGGCGGCCTACGCCAGGGAGTTCCCCCCGGCCGGGGCCCTGGTGATCTGGCTGCCCCTGGCCGACCCCGTCGCGGCCGAGCGCGAGCTCGCGCGGGTGCGCGCCCTCACCGGTCTGGTCAGGGGGTTCCGGGCGGCGGTGCCCCCGGGCGCCCGCGCCGACCCCGCCCTCCTGGCGACCATGCGCTCCGCCCAGCGGGCCGGGCTGCTCTGGGAGCTCGTGGTGACGTCGGAGTCCCACGTCGCCCTGGCGGAGCAGGTGGCCGCGGCCTGCCCCGACCTGCCGATCGTGGTGGACCACCTGGCCACCCCGCCCCTGGCCGGAGGGGATCCGAAGGCGTGGGAGGGGTGGATCGGCCGGCTGGCCGCCCTGCCCTCGGCCTCCGTGAAGGTCTCGGTCGGCGGCGACGTCCTGGTCGGCTGGGAGTGGGAGCCCGACCTGCTGGTCCCCTGGGTCGGCCGGGCCCTGGAGGCGTTCGGCGCGCACCGGTCGATGCTGGCGGGCAACTGGCCGGTCGTCCGGCTGGCCGCCGACCACGCCACGGCCTGGCGGTCCCTGCGCGCGGCCGTCGCCGCGGCGGGCCCCTCGGCGGCGGAGGCCGCGCTGGTGGCGGGGGGTGCCGCGCGCCGCCGGTACGCGATCGGGGAGGACCCC
>NZ_JBSHDN010000318.1:0-4846 GCF_053616335.1 Nocardiopsis sp. NPDC055824 | reverse complement strand
CGACCACATGTGGTCACCGCCACAGGAGGGGGTGCGGGTCCGCACCCGTCCGGAGCGTCGCGGCCGGGGTCGCCGGGCCCCGCCGGCCCCGGGACCCCGCGGGCCTCAGGCCGCCTCGTCCCCCTCCGGTTCCCCGCCGTCCCCTTCCGTTTCGGCGGGGGGCTCGGGGGCCCCGTCGACGTAGGCCTCGCCCGGCTCGGTGGCGCCGAGCAGCTGGGAGACGGTGACCATGGTGTAGCCGCGCTCGTCCAGTTCCCGGACGATCGCGCGGGAGGCGTCGACCGTCGTGTCGTGGATGTCGTGCATGAGGATGATCGCCCCGGGGGAGGCGCCGTCGACGGCGCGGTCCGCGACCACCGACGACTTGCGGTCCTTCCAGTCGTTGGTGTCGATGCTCCACAGGATCTGGGCCAGGCCCATGTCGGCGGTCACCGAGGCGACCTCCGCGTCGGTGGACCCGTAGGGGGGCCTCATGAGGTCCATGGTGTACCCGGTCTCGCGGTACACCAGGGCCTGCACGGTTTCGAGGTCGGAACGGATCCCGCCCGCTCCGAGCCCGGCCAGGTCGGGGTGGGAGAGGGTGTGGTTGGCCAGTTCGTGGCCCTCCGCGTAGGCGCGCCTCACGGTGCGCGGATCCTCCATGACCGGGTAGCCGGTGACGAAGAACGTCGCGCGGGCGTCGTACTCGGCCAGGATGTCCAGCAGTTCGGGCGTGCGTCCGCCCGGGCCGTCGTCGTAGGTCAGGGCCACGCACTTGGACCCGGGGGCGGAGCAGTCGACGTCCTCGCCCGCGGGCGGCAGGACCCCGGGGACGGCCGTCTCACGGCTGATCTCCTCCTCCCGGGGCGGGGCCGCGACGGCGAAGTCGCGGACGCCCCGGGTCGCCGAGCGCAGCGCGCGCTCGCCCAGGTCCGACAGCAGGGGGGCGGACTCCGAGGCGGCGACGACGGCGTGGGTCCTGCCCTCTTCCACGGGGGCGACCTGTCCCGCGTCGAACTCCACGACGAGGTCGCCGGCGGGGTTGAACCCCACGGAGTCGTACAGCGAGGCGATCGGGTGCACCGCGTCCGGAGCCGCGGTCCCCGGGAGGGCGTCCCGCACGAGGCCGTTCAGCTCCTCCAGTTCCCCCTGGCCGGCGATCAGGGCGGTGGAGGGGTGGGTCGAGCCGGTGAGGGCGTCGTACCAGTAGGTGGTGTATCCCTCACGGGTTCCCTCGGAGTCGGTCTCCTCACGGGTCACGCGGACCCCGACGATGTCGTCGTTGGCCGCCGTCAGGTTCCACGCGGACTCGAAGGAGACCGCTCCGGGGTTGGCCGCCTCGAAGGCGTCCACCTCGGCGGACAGCGCGCGGTCCAGGAAGTCGCTCAGCGGGTCGGCGTCGGGGACGACCGGGTAGGAGACCTCCGCGGCCACCCCGCCCTCGCGGGCGAGCTCGGCCTCGGCCAGGTCCACCACGTCGTCGGGGTCGACCACCGTCAGCCCGTCGGGCTCGCCGGCGGCGGGCGGGCCCGCCTCCGGTCCGCCGTCCGCCGACCCCGGGTGCGTATCGCTCACGGGTTCGGAGGCGAGCACGCCGGGCGGGGTGACGGCCAGCCAGACCAGCCCCGCGACGACCGCCAGCGCGACCGCGATCGTGGACAGGGGGTGACCGGGGGCCATGGTCGGTTGGGACTGCTTGTTCACCAGGGGTTCTCCACGTACATCTTCAGACGAACGATCGCGGGGAGCACGGGGGAGGACTCGGCCCCGCGACGCTTCATGTCGGTTGTGACGCCGGCCGCGCAACAGGGGTTCGCGCTGATTCCGGCCGGGGGCACAGGGCAGCACGCCGGGTACAGGGGCGGAGGGGTGCTCCCTATACTTGCAGGCGTGGAAGGTACATGCTCCACCCCAGAACCCGGGCCGCGCCCGGAAGGGGAGGGGTGTGTCGCAAGAGGGAACCCGGTGCGACTCCGGGACTGCCCCGCAGCGGTATGAGGGAACGAACGTCGCCATAAGCACTGGTAATCCGGTCGGAAAGGTCGGAAACCGGGAAGCGGCGGCCAGTAGGAGGACGGCGTCCGCGCCGTCCGCGCCCCCGAGTCCGAAGACCTGCCTCCACCCGGCGGCGCACCCGTGCCGCCGGTGGTCCCGTGCCCCGAGGGAGGGCCGAGGAGCGGCGGCAGGCGCACACGCCCACGGCGTGGCCCCGGGCATGCCCGCGTCCTCGCTCACCCCCGCGGCCGGTACCCGGCTTTCGACGAGGGAGAGAAGCTCATGCCCCACACCCCCGAGGCCTCCCGGCCGTCCGTGCGCTCCACCGTGCACGGCTACCCCCGGATCGGCCCGAACCGGGAACTCAAGCGCGCCTGCGAGTCGTACTGGAGGGGCGAGACCGCCGCGGAGGAGCTGGACGGCATCGCCGCCGGCCTGCGCCTGGGCGTCTACGCCCAGCTGCGCGAGGCGGGAGTCGACGACATCCCGTCCAACACGTTCTCGTACTACGACCACGTCCTGGACACCGCGGTCCTGTTCGACCTGGTGCCCTCCCGGTTCGCCTCGCCGGCCGCCGCCGGCGACCGCGACGAGGAGCTGCGCCGCTACTTCGCCCTCGCCCGGGGCGAGCAGGGCGCCCCGCCGCTGGAGATGACCAAGTGGTTCGACACCAACTACCACTACCTGGTCCCCGAGCTGTCGCCGAGCACCCGCCCGCGCCTGGTCGGTGACAAGCCCCTCGCCGAGTTCCGGGAGGCGGCCGAGGCGGGTTTCCCGACCCGCCCGGTCCTGGTCGGCCCGCTCACCTTCCTCCTGCTGGCCAAGGCCGCGGACGACGCCCCCGAGGGCTGGCGCCCCGTCGAGCTGCTCGACCAGCTCCTGGACGCCTACGCCCAGCTCCTCGCCGGCCTCTCCGCCGCGGGGGCCGCCGAGGTGCAGCTGGACGAGCCGATCCTGGCCACCGACGAGGGACGCGCCGCCGTCGGGCTCCTGGAGCGGGTCTGCCGGCGCCTGGGCTCCCTCACCGAGCGCCCCTCCCTCCTGGTCTCGACCTACTTCGGCTCCATCGGGGCGCCCGCACTGCGGGTCCTGAAGGACTCACCGGTGGAGGCCGTCGGCCTGGACCTGGTCACCGACGGCGAGGGCGTCGACGACCTCGTCAAGGTCTCGGGCCTCGGCGGCACCCGCCTGGTCGCCGGGGTGGTGGAGGGCCGCAACGTCTGGCGGACCGACGTCCCGGCCGCCGTGGCCGCGCTCGGCACCCTGCTCGCCCTCACGGACGAGCTGACGGTGAGCACGTCCTGCTCGCTCCTGCACGTGCCGATCGACCTCGACGCGGAGACCTCCCTCGCCCCCGAGCTGCGCGAGGCCCTGGCCTTCGCCAAGCAGAAGGCGTACGAGACGGCCCTCCTCGGCCGCGTCCTCTCGGAGGGGGCCGAGGCCGAGTACGCGGCGGGCGGGGCCGGCGGCGGTCCTGCCTTCACGGACGCCCGCGTGCGCGCCCGCCTGGACGCCCTGGGCCCGGACGCCTACGAGCGCCCCCAGGACAGGGGCGCCCCCACGGACACGCCGCTGACCACGACCACCATCGGGTCGTTCCCCCAGACCGCGGAACTGCGCCGCGCCCGCGCCGCGCACCGGCGGGGCTCCCTGGCGGAGGACGCCTACAGGCAGATCCTCCGGGAGGAGATCGACCGGGTCGTCGCGCTCCAGGAGGAGATCGGCCTGGACGTGCTCGTGCACGGCGAGCCCGAGCGCAACGACATGGTCCAGTACTTCGCCGAGCAGCTGGAGGGCTACGCCACCACCGAGAACGGCTGGGTGCAGTCCTACGGTTCGCGGTGCGTCCGCCCGCCGATCCTGTTCGGCGACGTCTCGCGCCCCGAGCCGATGACCGTCGAGTGGACCACCTACGCCCAGTCGCGCACCGACAAGCCGGTCAAGGGCATGCTGACCGGTCCGGTGACCATGCTCGCCTGGTCGTTCGTGCGCACCGACCAGCCGCTGGGCGACACCGCCCGCCAGGTGGGCCTGGCCCTGAGGGACGAGGTCGCCGACCTGGAGCGCGCGGGCATCCGCCACATCCAGGTGGACGAGGCGGCCCTGCGCGAGCTCCTGCCGCTGCGCGAGGAGCGGCGCGCCGCCTACCTGGACTGGGCGGTGAACTCCTTCCGCCTGGCCACGTCCGGTGTGTCGCCGTCCACGACGATCCACACGCACATGTGCTACTCGGAGTTCGGCCTCATCGTCGGCGGCATCGAGGCGCTGGACGCCGACGTGACCAGCGTCGAGGCCGCCCGCTCCCGGATGGAGCTGGTGGAGGACCTGGGCCGCCGCGGCTACAGGCGGGGGATCGGGCCCGGCGTGTACGACATCCACTCACCGCGGGTGCCGTCCGTGGAGGAGATCGAGGGCTCGCTGCGGCTGGCCGTCGCGCACATCGACGCCGGGAGCCTGTGGGTCAACCCCGACTGCGGTCTCAAGACGCGCGGCTACGCCGAGGCGGAGCAGGCCCTGCGCAACATGGTGGAGGCCGCCCGCCGGGTCCGTGCCGACCTGCCCGGCGCCCGCTAGCGGGGTGTTGCGTGCCCGGTCCGGGAGCCTCCGGGGCGAGGCGGCCGGCGGTCTCCGCGAGCGCGCGGGCGCCCGGTCGGGCTGCGTACGCTCGCCCGGCTGCGCGAGCAGGCCAGCTCCGACCCGCTCACCGGGCTACGGCACACCGGCCCGTTCGGGCAGCGGATCGCCACCGCCACGCCGGGGCGTACCGCCCTGCTGGCGATCGACGTGGACGGGCGAACGAGATCCTGAAGGCGGCAGCGAGTTTCTTCGCGGCCGAGCTCGACCGGCGACACCTGCGCTCGTAGCGTTCATC
>NZ_JBSHDN010000317.1:0-4913 GCF_053616335.1 Nocardiopsis sp. NPDC055824 | reverse complement strand
CCCCCGGGGCCCGGGGGCGGCGCGACGGGACGCCGCTCAGGTGCGGCGGCGGTACGCCCACACGGCGAGCGGGAAGAAGACCGCGGTGAAGATCGCGGACCACGCCACCGTCCACAGGACCGGGCCCGTGGCGTCGCCCGTGCCGAGCATCAGGGCCCGCATGGCGTCGACGACGTGGGTGACCGGGTTGTTCGCGGCGACCGCCTGCAGCCAGCTGGGCATGTCCGCCGGGGCGACGAACGCCGAGCTGCTGAAGGTCAGCGGGAACATGAGGATCATCCCGAACGCCTGCACGGCCATCGGCGTGCGCACGATCATGCCGACGAAGGCCGACATCCAGCACAGCGCGAACGCGAACAGCAGCACCAGGCCGGCCGCCACGACCACGCCGACCACGCCGCCCTCGGGGCGGAATCCGATGAGCATGCCGACCAGGAGCACCATCACCACGGTGATCGTGTACCGGGCCAGGTCGCCGAGGATCGCGCCGGTGAGCGGGGCCGACCGGGCGATGGGCAGCGACCGGAACCGGTCGAAGATGCCCTTCTCCACGTCCTGGCTCAGTGAGAAGCCCGTGCCCAGCGTCGCGAAGATGACCGACTGGGCGATGATGCCGGGCATCAGGAAGTCGCGGTAGGCCTGCCAGTCGCCCATCATCGCCTGCCCGAAGACGAAGACGAACAGGGTCACGAACATGACCGGCTGCAGTATCAGCCCCAAGACCTCCTCGGGGTTGGCCTTGATCTTCAGGACACTGCGCCAGGCCAGCTGGAGGCCGTTCCGGATCGTGCCCAGCGGCGTGATCCTCGCCGGGATCGCCGGGGCGCCCCCGGGCTCCGAGGCCCGGGTCCGGGTCGTCACGGTACTCATGCTCTGGCCCCCTCGTCCGCGGACGCGTCCGCGGTCTCCTCTTCGGCGGTGTGCCCGGTCAGGGCGAGGAACACCTCGTCCAGGCTCGGCTTGCGCAGCGACAGCTCGGCGACCGCCACGCCCTGCTCGTCCAGGCGGCGCACCACCTCGGGCAGGACGCCCGAACTGGTGACCGGGACGCTGGCGAGCAGCCCGTCGGAGACGACGGGCGTGCTGGTGACCGCCTCGATGATCCTCGTCGCCAGGGAGATCTGCCCGGGGTCCACCGTGCGCAGTTCGAGCACCTGGTTCCCGGCCCGGCTCTTGAGCTCCTCCGGGGTCCCCCTGCTGATCATCCGCCCGTGGTCGAGCACCATGAGGTCGTCGGCCAGCTGGTCGGCCTCCTCCAGGTACTGGGTGGTGAGCAGGACGGTCACGCCGTCGTCCACCAGCCCGCGCACGACGTCCCACAGGCCGTTGCGGCTGTGCGGGTCCAGCCCGGTCGTGGGCTCGTCCAGGTACAGCAGGGCCGGGCGGCCGACCAGGCTCGCGGCCAGGTCGAGCCGTCGTCGCATGCCGCCCGAGTAGGTCTTGGCGGGGCGGTCCGCGGCGTCGGTGAGCTCGAAGCGCTCGAGCAGCTCCGCGGCGCGGGCCCGGGCGTCGGCCCCGCCGAAGCCCAGCAGGCGCGCGATGAGGAGCAGGTTCTGGGTGCCGGTCAGATCGGCGTCCACGGCCGCGTACTGGCCCGTCAGGCCGATGAGCCGGCGGACCTCGTGCGGTTGGCGGACCACGTCGAAGCCGCCGACCTCGGCGTACCCGCCGTCGGGTCTGAGCAGGGTCGCCAGGATGCGCACCATCGTGGTCTTGCCGGACCCGTTGGGCCCCAGGACGCCGAGCACGGCCCCCGTCCTGGCCGTCAGGTCGACACCGTCCAGGGCGCGTTTGCCCTTGAACTGCTTGACCAGGCCCTCCGCGCGGATGGCGTCAGTCATCGTTCCTCCGTTTCAACGTTCGTCCACCAGTGTGACGAGCCGGGCTGACAGAACGCTGACAGAGTTCCCGCGCCCCGGGGCGGCCGTGCGGGAGGCCCGCGGGGAGGGGCCTTCGGACACGGAGGGCCTAAACTCGTGCAGGTGATGAACACCCCGCCGTACGACGCCATTCCCGACCCGGACCGGCCCCGGGGCGGCCCCGAACCAGGGGACGGGGAGGCCGCGCGGCTGCGGCCCCCGCAGAGCCGCGTGAGCAGCAGGGCGATCGGGGTGTGGACCCTGAGGATCCTGTTCGGGTCGGTGTTCACCCTCGTCCTGCTCAGCGCGGCCGCCTGGGGCGCCTCGTCGCTCGGCTGGGCCTGGATCCCGTTCAGCGTGCAGGACAACGCGTGGCTGCTCCCGCTCGCCTACGGGGTGTACGCGCTGCTCAAGGTGGCGATCGTGCCGTCCTGGCGGTACAGGGTGCACCGCTGGGAGGTGGCCGGGGACATCATCTACACGCGGGTGGGCTGGATCAGCCGCACCTGGCAGCTGGTGCCCGTCAACAGGCTGCAGACCGTCGACCACACGCAGGGGTGGCTGGAGCGCGTGTTCGACGTTGCCACGCTGGAGGTGCAGACCGCCTCCTACGCGGGTTCGTCCACGATCGAGGGGCTGGACGCCGGGCAGGCGCGCCGCCTGAGCGAGGACCTCGCGGTGCGCGCCGGGGCGCTGAGGGACGACGCGACCTGATGGGCACGGAGCAGGAGGACGGCGGTCGCGCCGAACAGCACGGGGAACGGTACGGGTCCGGGGCGCGCGGCGTCCCGGACGGGACCGGCCGCGGCCCGCAGGGGGGCCACGGCGCGCGGCCCGCGGAAGGCGACGGCGCGGCACGCGTTCGACCCGGGGAGGGCGTACCCGCGCACGGCGGTCCCGGGCCGGAGCCGCACCCGGCGCCCCCGCCCGAGGGGTCGGCCCCGGCCGGGGGCTGGGTCGCCCCGGGGAGCACGCCCGCGCCCCGGGACCCGGGGCGCGCGGCGGGGGGCGCGGTTCCGGCCGGCCCGCCGGCGGTGTACGGCACATCGGCCCAGGGCGCGGGGAGCCCGCCGCAGGGGTGGGGCGACCGGTCCCGGACCGGCCCCGGCGCCGTGCCGGGGCACGGGCAGCCGGCTCCCGCTCCGGAGCCTCCCCGCACGGCCGCTCCGTACGGAGCCCCGCCCCAGGGCCCTCCGCCGTACGGCGCTCCTCCCGGGGGCGTCCCGTGGCACGGCCCCGCGCCCCACCCGGGCGCGCCCGGCGACGTGCCCCCGCACGGCGCCCCGCCGCACTCCGGGCCCCCGCACGGGGCGGCTCCGCGCGCCTGGTGGGGTCCCGCGCCGGCGGAGGGGCCGGAGGCCGGGGACGCGCCCGGCGGACGGGCCCGGGACGCGGCGCCCTTCCTCGCGCCGGAGCGGGCGCGCCGGATCAGCCCCCGGAGCATGGTCGTGGGCCCCATCAACCAGCTCAAGGGCCTCCTGGTGCCGATCGCCGCGGGACTGGTGCTGGGCGGGTTCAACGCCTGGGTGCTGGGCGCCACGGGCGCCACCGTCGTGGCGCTGCTCGTCGGCGGGTTCGTCACCTGGAGGACCACCCGCTACGAGGTCGGCGAGGACCGGCTGGAGATCCGCAAGGGGCTGATCAGGCGCTCCCGGCGCACGATCCCCCTCGAACGCGTCCGCGGCGTCGACGTCACCAGCACACTGCTGCACCGTCTCCTCGGTGTCGCCGTGGTGCGCATCGAGGCCGCGGCCGGATCGGCCGCCGCGACCGAGGACGGCAAGCTGGACGCGGTGGCGGCGGACGAGGCCGAGCGCCTGCGCCGCGTCCTGCTGCACCGCAAGGCCGTCCTCACCGGGCAGGAGACCGGGCCCCGGGCGGCCCCTGGCGGCGGGGCCCCGGAGGCGGGGGAGGCGGCGCGGGGGGAGGCGCAGGCTCCGCCGGTCCCGGAGGACGACACCGTCACGTACTTCGCCATGCCGCGCTCCTGGTACCTGTACGGGGCGCTCAGCCTGGGGTACCTGCTCACCCCGTTCGCGGTCCTGGCCACCCTCTTCGGTACGGTCCAGCAGACGGCGGGAGAGCTGGCCAACGACTTCGTCGTGGACTGGGTCACCTCGTCGGACCGGGGCTTCCTCCTGGTGGCGGCCCTGGTCTTCGCGGGTGTGCTGGTGCTGCTGATGCCGGTGTTCGCCGTGGTCTCCTACGCCCTCACGCACTGGGGTTTCTCGCTCCGCGGGCGCGACGGCTCCCTGGTCGCCGAGCGCGGGCTGTTCACCCGGCGCAGCGTCACGCTGGAGAGGCGCCGCATCCGCGGCCACGAGCTCCTGGACACCCCCCTCGAACGCACGCGCGGCGCCGTGCGCCTGCGCGCCATCGTCACCGGCCTGGGCGACGCCGCCAACCGCGCCGTGCTGCTCCCGACCGGGCCCCGCCCCGTGGTCGAGGACGTGGTCGGCCGGGCGCTGGCCCTCTTCGGGGGCACCCTGAAGCGCCATCCGCGTGCTGCCCTGTTCCGGCGGCTCACGCGGGCCGTCGGACCGTTCGCCCTGGTGGCGGTGGTCGCCGCGGCCCTGGGGGCGGAGTGGCTCGCGGTGGCGGGCGCCGTGCTCGCCGTGCTGGGGATCCCCCTGGGCGTGGACCGCTACCGGGCCCTCGGCCACGGGTACGACGGCGAGCGGGTGAGCGTCCGCTCCGGTTCGCTGAGCCGGAGCCAGGCGACGGTGGAGCGCTCGGCGGTGATCGGCTGGACCTGGAGGCAGACCCTCTTCCAGCGGGGACCCTCCCTGGCCGACCTCCAGGTCACCGTGGGGGCGGGCGCGGGGGGCTACACCGTCCAGGACGCCTCGATCGGTGAGTCGGTGGCCTTCGCGGCGCAGGTCACCCCGGAGATGGTGCGACCGTTCCTGGAGGATCCCGGCGCGCCGGGGCACAAGGGCTGAACCCGCTCAGCGCCGGCGGGCGGCCCGGTCCCCCGCGCCGGGGCGGCCGGGAACGCCGGAGGGCGACCGTGCCGTGCGGCTCCGGTCGCCCTCCGCCGAGGCGGGCCGGGGG